>JALZLU010000203.1 GCA_030858685.1 Chloroflexota bacterium
TCAGGGGCGATCAGTCACCTGACTGGGCGCGAGGGATCCTGGACCCGCATCGTCCCTACCAGTACCAGCGGTCGATCATCGGAAACCTGGACTTCCGCGCTTCCGCCTGGCGCTGAGGCCCGCCTCCACCGCGCCGCCAACTCCGACCCGGGTCAGGCACCCGGGTCGGATCCGTTTGCCTGCGATGCGATTGCAGTGCCGTTCTCATCGCGGCCCGTCCTGCCGCAAGCCTCCGGCGGTGACCATCCGGCGAGGCTCTCCGCTCCGGACAGCCTGACTCGCACAGCCTGACTCGCTACGAGGGACGCATGCAGCCGGGACACGCCCGCGGGCAGGAACCTGTGGTACCCGGCGCCCAGCCGCTCGACGACACCCAACCGATGGCGCAGCCGCGTCCCAGCCCCCAGCCGGTGGCACCGCCGCCGGGTCCTCAGCCGATCGCCCAGCCGCCGGGTACCGGCGCCCAGCCAGTCGCGCCACCGGACGCACCCGTCGTGATGCTGGGAGTCAGCGTCAGTTTCGGTGACGTCAAGGCCGTCGATTCGGTCTCCATGGTCGTGCCCAAGGGGACGATCCTGGGCGTCATCGGGCCGAGCGGCGCGGGCAAGACGACGGCCATCCGTGTCCTGACCGGCGCGGTCCACCCGACGGTCGGCGAGGTGCGCGTGCTGGGAGATGATCCGCGGCGCTTCCACCGCGCCACCCGAGAGCAGATCGGTTACATGCCGCAGCTCTTCGTGCTCTACCCGGACCTCACGGCACGCGAGAACGTGGACGTCATCGGCTCGCTCTTCGGGCTGCTCTGGCGCCGCCGCCGAAAGCGCACGCGAGAGGTCCTCGAGCTGGTCGACCTGTGGGACGCACGTGACCGTCGGGCGTCGCAGCTATCGGGCGGCATGCAGCGTCGACTGGAACTGGCCTGCGCGCTGGTGCACGATCCACAGTTGCTCTTCCTCGATGAGCCCACAGCTGGCCTGGACCCGCTCCTCCGTCAGTCCGTGTGGAACGAGTTGCGACGGCTGCGAGACGAGGGCCGGACCCTCTTCGTGACCACGCAGCACGTCGGAGAGGCCGAGTACTGCGACGCCGTGGCGCTCATCTCCGAAGGCCGGCTCGTGGCCCTCGCTCCGCCGGAGGAGCTTCGGCGGCAGGCCCTGGGCGGCGACGTCATCGAGGTGGAGACCGAAGTGCCTCTGGACCTGCGCCGCCTGCCGGCCATCCCCGGCATCCTCTCCGTGCGACACCGCGGGGCCCGCGAGCTGCTCTTCGTGGCCGCCGAAGCAGGTGCCGCCACGCCGGACATCATCGCGGCGATTGAGTCGGTGGGTGGTCAGGTGACCGCCAGCCGTGAGTACCGGCCGTCTTTCGATGAGGTCTTCACGTTGCTCGTGGAAGGCCATCGACAGGTCATCGGTGTCGGAACGAACTGATCATGAACATCTTCCTGGGCATGGCCAAGAGCGTCACCCGCATCTTTTCCCAGACCCGCAAGGAACTCATCCAGATCGTCCGCCGTCCGGCCGCCTTCATCAGCCTGGTGCTGGGACCGTTCCTGCTGATGGCGCTCTTCGGCGCCGGCTTCACCGGCGTGAGGTCGCCACTCGAGACCATCCTGGTCGTCCCTGCGGAGGTCTCTTTGCCGCGTGACGTCTCCTTCTACCAGGAGCTGGCCGGTCCGGCCCTGAACATCCGCTCGGTGAGCGAGGGGCGTGAGGAAGCTGCGCGGGCGTTGGACGCACGAGAGGTCGACCTCATCGTCGTGGCGCCGGCCGACGCCATCACTGCCTTCCGCGAGGGACGCCATGCCGAGATCGAGGTGGCCTACAACGAGATCGACCCGGCACTGGATGCCTACGCTCGGGTCCTGGCCTACAACCTGTCCCAGGAGGTCAACAAGGAGATCCTGCGCCGTGCTGTCGAGGAAGGCGAGGCCTATGCCCTCTCGCGCTTGGACGTTGACGGGACGCTCACGGAGATCCCGCCCGAGGTCATCGCCGAGCCAACGGTGGCCACGGCCGTGAACGTGGCACCGACTACGCCCGGCATCGTGCAGTTCTTCGCGCCGGCTGTGCTCGCGCTCGTGCTCCAGCACATGGCCGTCACGCTGAGTGCCCTGTCACTCGTCCGCGAGCGTCTATCGGGCACCATGGAGATCTTCCGCGTCTCGCCCATCAATGCCGTTGAGCTGTTGCTCGGCAAGTACCTCGGCTTCGGCATCATGAGCGCACTGATGGCTACTGCGGTGGTGCTTCTCGTGGTCTACGGCCTGGGGACGCCACTCCTGGGTTCGCCGCTGGTGCTGGCGGGCATCGTGGCGCTGGTCGTCTTCGCCTCGCTTGGGTTGGGGCTGCTCATCTCCGTCGTGGCGGACTCGGAGCGGCAGGCCGTCCAGCTGTCCCTCCTGGTCCTGCTGGCATCGGTCTTCTTCAGCGGCATCGTGCTGCCCGTCGAGGATTTCCGCCAGGAGGTGCAAGTGCTGGCCTATGGCCTGCCCGTGACCCACGGGATCACGCTGCTCCAGCAAGTGATGCTGCGCGGGAGCATCGTCACGGCGTGGCAGATCGCCGTGCTGGCCGTCAGTGGCGTGGTACTCCTGCTGCTCACGGCGTACCTGCTGCGCCGCCAGTTGACACGGACGGTCCGCGCCTGAGGTCAGGCGGCGTCTAGGCGTCTTCCACGTCGGTCTCGTCGCGGGCGGGCCCGTCGTCGCCCGCTTCAGAGTCGCTGCCGTAAGTGAGGAAGCGGAGCACCAGGAACATCAGGACGCCGCCGCCGATGCCCATGATGTAGAGACCGGACCCGATGGCCATGCCCACCGCAGCCACGGCCCAGATCCCCGCCGCGGTGGTCAGGCCGACCACTCCCGACTTGACCTGGATGATGGTGCCCGCGCCCAGGAAGCCGATGCCCGTGACGATCTGAGCGGCCACTCGTGAAGCCGGATCGCCAGGCCCGAAGGCGTAGATGCCCACCAGCGTGAAGAGTGCGCTGCCGATCGCGACCAGGACGTGCGTGCGCACCCCAGCCGGCTTGTTCTTCGTCTCTCGGTCGAAGCCGACCAGCAGTGCCACGAGGCCAGCCAGCGACAGGCGAAGGAGTCCCTCGAGGTCCGGGTAGCGGGCCAGGATGTCCGCCACGTCCATCAGGTGCGCTCCGTCCGGCTCGGCTGGCCGTCGCTCACCGCGCGGGCGTAGACAGCCTCGTAGCCGTCGGCCATGCGCTCCGCGGAGAATCGCTCCAGCACGGACGCCCGGATGGCGGAGCGGTCCAGCCCCTCGACCTCCGCGACGCGTGCGGCCATGGTCGCGGCGTCGTCGGCCAGGAATCCGTCGATGCCATCGCGCACCACCTCCGGCAGCCCGCCCACACCGCGAGCGATGACCGGCGTGCCGCAGGCCAGTGACTCGATGGCCGTCAGGCCGAACGGCTCCGGCCAGGTACTGGGCATCAGCGTGGCGTAGCTTCCGGCCAGCAGCGCATCGCGATCGGTCGGGCCAAGCTCACCCAGCAGCTCGACGTCTGCCCTCGAGCGAGCTGGCTCGAAGACATCCGCGAAGTAGGCGATCTCGCTGGGCAGCCAGGGGTCCTTGGCCGCGATGCGCAGCGTGCGGCCCGTCAGACGCGCCACCTCGATCGCGTCCAGGATGCCCTTCTCCTCCGTGATGCGGCCAACGAACGCCAGGGTTTCATCGTGCTCCGCCTGGAAGGGCATGTGCCGGAGCGAGAGACCGTTGTAGACCACCGCGGCCCAGGGCACCTCCGGACGCTGCGCCGCCTGGCCCTGGCTGATGGCGACCAGGCCCACCGGCCGATCGCGCAGGATGCTGGCCGCGAAGGGCGTGTCCAGACGACCATGGAAAGTCGCGATGACGGGCGTCGTGGCTGCCCGGGAGAGAAGGACGCTGTGGAGGTCAAGGTGGCTGTGGATGACGTCGAATTCAGCCTCGTGGCGCAGGACCTGGAGTTGGGTGGCCGTGAACCAGGGCGACGGGTCACCCTTGAAGCCCTGACCCCGAAGCGCCAGCGGCACCGTCTCGATGAGCCGGCCGGGTGCCTGCGAGTCGCCCGATGCGAAGAGCACCACCTCGTGGCCACGGCGCGCCAACTCGCGGGTGAGCTCGTCGATGATCCGTTCGGTGCCGCCGTACCCGCCCGGCGGGACGGGTTCGATGGGCGGTGCGACCTGGGCCACGCGCAGGGGACGCTGCGGGCGTGCCGACAGTGCCTGTTCCTGGCTAGCCATGTCCGTCAGTATCGCGGGTCGGCGCCTCGGTTCCCGCGCCGCTCCCGCGATGGACCTCGCGGCGGCTCGCCACCTGGCTCTCGCGACCAGCCGGCGGCGGCACGTCGCACCGTGCAGGATCACCGCCTGCCACGAGCCGGCCGAGGGCATGACGATGAGTGGCCAGCGGGTCATAGATGGCGTCGGCGAGGCGGGCGACGCCGGGCAGCCGTGTCCACGGTCGGACGAGCCAGGCACCGGGCAGTGCATCCAGGATGGCCAGCAGCGCGCGGCCGCGAGCTTCCACGGTGCCGTCCTGCCGCACGACATGGATCGAATCGGCGAGGGGATACGTGGCGGCCACCGTGGCCAGATCCGGCCGGTCAGGGATGGACGATGCCGACTGGAGCGCGACGTAGCGCAGGCGTCGATCACGGTCAAGCCCGCGCAGCTGCCGAACGGTCCAGTTGCAGAACCCGCAATCGCGATCGAACAGCACGGTCAGGACCGCCGTGTGAGTGGAGGCGGGCAGGGTGTCGGTAGCCATGCGCAGAGCGTACGTCGTTCATCCCTGACGGGCGCATGGCGCCTGGCTCATCGGCGCGGATGAGCGCTAGGCTGGAGCCGGTATGACACCGAGCACCACCCTCCTGGACTGGTTCGACCGCAGCGGGCGCCCGCTTGCTTTTCGGACCACCTCGGATCCGTGGGCAGTGCTTGTCTCCGAGGTCATGCTCCAGCAGACGCAGGTGAGCCGCGTCGAGCTCGCCTGGCAAGCGTGGATGCGGCGCTTCCCGACACCTGCGGCATCGGCCGAGGCATCACCGGCGGACGCGCTGCGCGCCTGGGCAGGCCTTGGCTACAACCGCCGCGCGCTGGCCCTTCGACGGACGGCGGTGACCATCGTGGAGGAGCACGGCGGCATCGTGCCGAGAGATGTGGCCACGCTCGTCATGCTGCCCGGCATCGGCGCCTACACGGCGCGGGCAGTCGCGGCCATCGCCTTCGGCCAGCCGGTGGCCGCGGTCGACACGAACCTGCGCCGGGTCGTCGGGCGGATGGTGACGGGTTCTGGCCCTTCGATGGCGGCTCCAGTGCTTCAGGCCACGGCTGACTCGCTCATCGACGGGACACGGCCTGCTGCCTGGACCCACGCGATGATGGACGTGGGCGCCACCATCTGCCGCCCACGGGTGCCCGACTGCGGCCGCTGCCCGCTTCGTGACGGATGTCGCTTCGCCGCCGAAATGGCCGAACCGGCCGAGCCCGCGGGACCCCTCCGAGCCGCCGAAGCTACCAGCCGGATCCTGTCATCCGGCGCAGGGCACGCCGCAACCGCCCGGTCGGCGCCCTTCCACTCGACGAGCCGCTGGCTCCGTGGCCGCATCATCGATCGGCTGCGGGCCGCCCCGGACGGATCCTGGCTGCACCTGACGGGTGCCATCGGAGATCATCCGCCGAGCCGGGTCGCGGAAGCCGTCTCCGCACTTCAGGGGGAAGGCATGCTGGAACGGCGACACGACGGTGCGCTGCGCCTACCCTTGGGACGGTCATGACCACATACCGCCAGCCCACCGCCTTCCGCATCGGGCGCGACGATCCGCTGCCCTCCGATGACCCGGTCCTGGCCCGCCCGGACCTGGACCTGGACATGCTGGCCGAGCGCTGGTCGGTGCGTGCCGGCCTGCCGGCCATGACCGCCGAGCAGATGCGCGGCGCGGATCTCCGCGCCCGTCGACTTGGCGTGCCCAGCGATCGGCTCATGGAGCAGGCCGGCATCGCCGTGGCGGCGGGCACGCGAGCACTCCTTGCGTCGACCGAGCGGCAGGCCGGTGCGGTCATCCTCATCCTCTGCGGTCTGGGCAACAACGGCGGCGACGGCCTGGTCGCTTCCCGACACCTGGCCGCGGCCGGTCACCGAGTGGTGGCCGTCCTGGTGGGCAGCGGATCACGCCCGACCACGCCCGACGCCCTCCGCAACTGGGAGCGACTCGGCGATGTAGCGCTCGTGGAGCGGATCCACGCGGCCTCGCCACGCGAGGTGCAGGTCCTGCTGTCCGGCGTGGAGAAGGCCGCCGCCGTCGTCGACGCGCTGCTCGGCACGGGCGTCAAGGGCGTCCTTCGCGAGCCCATCCGTTCGGCTGTAGCGGTCATCGCCCGCGCGCGGCATGAGCGCGTGCCGATCCTGGCCGTGGACACGCCGACGGCGGTCGACCTGACGGGAGGGACCGCCTCCGATCCGGTGGTCCGGGCCGATGTCACGGTCACGTTCCACAGACCCAAGTCGGGGCTTGCCACCAGGGTCGGCAAGGCTCTTGCCGGGCGCGTCCTGGTGGCACCCATCGGCATCCCCCCCGAGGCCGATCCGACGTGACCGGTCGGGTGCGCGACCGCGATGTGCTCCTCTTGATGGGCGCGCTGGTCGTGGGTGTCCTCGCCACGAACGTGTTGAGTGCCGTCATTCCCGGCATGGATGCGGCGCTGGCGCGCGCGCCCATCCTGGTCCTGCTGCTGCTGGGTGGCACGGGCCTGGTGCTGGTAGGCGCCCTCCGGCGACCGCGCCGCTAGGCTGGGTCCCGCCCCAGGGACTCCAGCTTGCGCTCCCGACCGGAGAGCAGCCGCCCGATGTTGTCGGCGTGGGCCAGCCAGACCAGGCCGACGGCGCCGATGCCGAAGATCAGAACCACAGGCGGGTTCAAGCCCAGCGCCACGAGCAGGAACAGCACCAGCCCGGCCGCCGCGGAGCCCATCAGCGAGCCCAAGGACACGTACCGGCTAAGCCAGATGACACTGAAGAAGACGGGCGCACTGAGCACCACCGCGATGGGCTGGATGACCAGCATCGCGCCGATGGCCGCAGCCACACCGCGACCGCCGCGCAGTCGCAAGAAGATCGAGCGGCATGAGCCCAGCACGGCCGCCACGCCAGTGAGTGCCTGGATCAGCGGATCGGCCCCAACGGCCCAAGCCAGCAACACCGGCAAGGCGCCCTTGGCGATGTCCAGCAGGCCTACCGCCAGCCCGCGACCCGGGCCCATGGCGCGCAGTGCGTTGGTGCCGCCGGTGCGGCCACTGCCCACGCTGCGCGGGTCACGACCGCCCGTCAGCCGCGCCACGATGACGCCCATCGGCAGGGACCCGATGAGGTACCCCGCAGCCACCAGCAGCACGCCCAGGATCAGCTCGGCTTCCATGCGCCCGGAGTATATGACCGCTCGAGGTAAAGAACGGGTGGACAAGCCCGCTCCCGGCAGCCTCCTGACCGTAGGTGCCGAGAACAAGTTCGGCAACCGCGGTGACTCGGAGTACTTCGACGGCTTGCCCGTCGGCGGGGCTCCGGAAGCCGGCGACGAGTACGTCGTGACCAGCACGCGCCCGGTTCTGAGGGCGAGTCCCACACCATCCGGTTCAAGGCTCGCGGCATGACCGTGGGTGACTGGACCAACTGTGCCGTCGTCTGGAGCGACGCGTTCTACGGCCGCGCCGTGGATTGCGAGTCGGGCACGGTCACCGCGCCCAACTGACCCAGCGAACCAACCATCCCTGCTGAGCGCAGGGGCATACAGACCGGGAACGGGGTCATCGCCTTCAGCGGTGGGCCCGTTGCCATGCCCGGCAGCCCAGTTGGTACCATCCCCCCGTGACCTCACCCTCGGCGGAGCGCTGAACACGTGGCCGTCGGCTCTTCCAACAGCTTCGACCTCGTGGTGCTGGGCGCCGGCACGGGCGGCTACTCGGCAGCATTCCGGGCCGGTCAGCTGGGCCTCAAGGTCGCCCTCGTCGACGAGGGATCCCGCATCGGCGGCACCTGCCTGCTGCGCGGCTGCATCCCGACAAAGGCCATGCTCGAGTCGGCCGACCTGGTCGACAAGGTCCGCCACGCCGGTGACTTCGGCATCAAGGTCGGTGAGACCGGCGTGGACTACGCGGTCATCGCCAAGCGGCGCGACCAGATCGTGGACCGCCTGACCAAGGGTCTCGGCTCGCTCATCAAGAAGAACAAGGTGGAGCACATCCGCGGCCGCGGCGTGCTGCAGTCGGGCAAGAAGATCAAGGTCGCCAAGCTCGACGAGAGCGGCCAGCCGGCGGGCGACATCGTGCTGGAGGGCACGGACGTCATCCTGGCCACGGGTAGTCGCGTCAAGAGCCTGCCCGGGCTTGAGCCGGATGGCAAACGCATCGTGACAAGCGACGACGTGCTGCGCACGGACACTTTGCCGGCGAGCATCATCGTGGTGGGCGGTGGCGCGGTGGGCGTCGAGTTCGCCTCCTTCTACCAGGACATGGGCGTGGCCGTGACCTTGCTGGAGTACGCCCCGGCGATCGTGCCGCTGGAGGACGCCGAGGTCTCCAAGGACCTGGAGCGCTCCTTCAAGAAGCGCGGCATGACCGTCATCACCAGCGCCCGCTTCGACACTGCGTCCGTCACCGCCGACGAGAGCGGCGTACGGCTGATGGTCGGCAAGGAGGGCGAGGAGCCCGCTGAACTGCGCGCCGAGCAGCTGCTGGTGGCCACCGGCCGCGCCCCCAATACGGACACCGTCGGACTGGAGAACACGCGCGCCAAGGTGGAGAAGGGCATCGTCCAGGTCAACGCCCACATGCGCACCGCAGAGCCGCACCTCTACGCCATCGGCGACATCATCGGTGGCCTCTGGCTGGCCCACGTAGCCGCCCACGAGGGCATCGCCGCGGTGCACTCCATCGTCGGCGCGGAGCACGAGCCCATCGACTACCTGAAGATGCCGCGCGCCACCTATGCCCGACCGCAGATCGCGTCGATCGGGCGCACACAGGCCGAGTGCGAGCGCGACGGCATCCCCGTCAAGGTCGGCAAGCTGCCCTTCCAGGCCGTGGGCAAGGCGCTCATCGGCGGCGACTACGAGGGCTTCACCAAGGTCATCGCCCATAAGGAGACCGACGAGTTGCTGGGCGTGCACATGATCGGCCCCCACGTGACCGACCTGATCGCGGAAGCCAGCGCGGCCATGCTCCTTGAGGCCACGGCCTGGGAGATCGGTGCCACGGTCCACCCGCACCCGACCCTGTCCGAGGCCCTGGGCGAAGCGGCCCTCGCAGTGGACGGCCGCTCCATCAACTTCTAGGCCTAGCGGCGGCCCCGTACGCGGAGTAGACGACCATGTCGACCACCACTCAGGACAGCGTACCCACGGAGGCCGACGCTGCCAACGGCACGGAGGGCGTGTCGGGCGGTGCAGCGGGCGGGGCGGGCGCGACCGGCGGTGCAGGTCAGCTGGGCGCGGATATGGGGCTTTCCCGCGAGAACCTGCTCGAGATGTACTCGCTGATGGCCATCACGCGAGCTATCGATGAGCGCATGTGGGTGCTCAATCGAGCGGGCAAGATCCCCTTCGTCATCAGCGGCCAGGGCCACGAGGGCGCGCAGGTGGGCATCGCCTACCCGCTGCGCAAGGGCCACGACTGGATGGTGCCCTACTACCGCTCGGTGGCCAGCCTCATCACCTTCGGCATGACGCCGCGCGAGATCATGCTGGCGCAGTTCGCGCGGGCCGTGGACCCCAGCTCCGGTGGGCGCCAGATGCCCGGCCACTACGGCACCGTCGATCGCCAGATCGTCTCGGTCAGCTCGCCCGTGGCGACCCAGGTGCTGCACGCCACGGGCATCGCCCTGGCTTCCAAGATGCGCGGCCTGGACCAGGTGGCCATCACCTACCTGGGCGAGGGTTCCAGCAATCAGGGCGACTTCCACGAGGCACTCAACTTCGCGGGTATCCACAAACTGCCGGTGGTCTTCGTGGTGGAGAACAACGGCTACGCGATCAGCGTGCCCATGAACCTCCAGTCGGCGGTGGAGGACATCGCCGTGCGCGGCGCCGGCTACGCCATGCCCGGCATCATCGTCAACGGGATGGAGGTGCTGGAGTGCTACCGCATCGGCAAGGAGGCCATCGACCGGGCGCGCTCCGGCGAAGGCCCCACCTTGATCGAGGCCAAGGTCACGCGCATGACCGCGCACTCCTCGGACGACCAGCAGACCAAGTACCGCAGCGCGGAGGACCTTGAAGCGGGCAAGGGCATGGATCCTCTGCCGCGCTTCCGCCAGCAGCTCATCGACGCGGGAGTCCTGGATGACGCGGAGGAGCAGCGGCTTGCCACCGAAGCCAAGAAGGTCGTGGAGGACGCCACGGACTGGGCCGAGGAGCAGGTCGATCCGGATCCGGCTACGGCTCAGGCACACGTGTATGGCGACGCACCGCCCGCGCGCATGGATGATCCTCATTGGACATCAGCACGTTTCATGGGTGACGGTGGCCCGCTGACCGCTGACCGGGAGGCCTGATCGATGGCCGTCATGACCTACATCGAGGCGATCCGCTCCACGCTCCTGGATGAGATGCGCCGGGACGAGACGATCATCGTGCTGGGCGAGGACGTGGGCAAGAAGGGCGGCGTGTTCCTGGCCACGGACGGGCTCTTCGACGAGTTCGGCGGGGAGCGCGTGCTTGACACGCCCCTCAGCGAGTCGATGATCATCGGTGCGTCCATCGGGGCTGCGCTGAACGGCCTGCGGCCGGTGCCGGAGATCCAGTTCGCGGACTTCATCATGCCCGCCTTCAACCAGATCGTGAGCGAGGCGGCGCGCATGCGCTACCGCTCCAACGGGACCTTCACCTGCCCCATGACCATCCGCGCGCCGTACGGCGGCGGCGTGCACGGCGCGCTGTACCACTCGCAGTCGGTGGAGGCTTTCTTCGCGCACGTTCCGGGCCTGAAGGTGGTCATCCCGTCAACGCCCTACGACGCGCGCGGCCTGCTGCGCAGCTCCATCCGCGACGAGGACCCGGTGCTCTTCTTCGAGCACAAGAAGATGTATCGCTCGGTGCGCGGCGAGGTCCCTGATTCGGACTACGCCATCCCGCTGGGCGAGGCGAAGGTCGTCCGCGAGGGCAGCCAGGTCTCGATCATCGGCTACGGGCTGATGGTGCAGTACGCCCTGGAGGCCGCTGAGCTGCTGGAGGGCGACGACATCAGCGCCGAGGTCGTCGACATCCGGACGCTGCGGCCCCTGGACGGCCAGACCATCCTGGAAAGCGTGCGCAAGACGGGCAAGGCCGTGGTCGTCTACGAGGACAACCGCTTCGGCGGCTACGGCGCGGAGATCGCCGCGATCATCGCCGAGGAGGCCTTCGACCACCTCGATGGCCCCGTGATGCGCGTCACCGGTCCCGACGTACCGGGCGTGCCCTACGCGCACAGCCTCGAAGAATGGTTCATGCCCAACCCCGACCGCATCGCCGACGCCGTACGGCGCCTCGCCGAGTACTAGCCCGGCGCGTCACGCGAAGGGCGCGGGTCTCCATGGCCCCGACGTGGTGCGCGAAGGCGTCACCGAGGGTGGACCGAGCCGTGCCGCTGACGGTGGCAGGTCTCCGGACCCGGAATCAGCGACACTAGGGGAGATGTCCGGCAGCCACCGCCCAGCTCACGACCCAACGGAGACGCGCTGATGCCCAAGGTCACGATGCCCCAGCTCGGCGAGAGCGTCGCCGAGGGGACGATCGGCAAGTGGCTCAAGAACGTGGGCGACCACGTCGACAAGTACGAGCCCATCGTCGAGGTCATCACGGACAAGGTCAACGCGGAGGTTCCCTCGCCCTTTGCGGGCACCCTCAGCGAGATCCTCGTACAGGAAGGTGAGACGGTCCCCAACGACACGGAGATCGCCGTCATCGAGGCGGCTGGGGAGGACGCCGCGGCAGAGCCTGCGGCTGCATCTCCTGGTGGGCCCGCTTCGGTCGACGCACCGGCGGCAGTGGCCGGCGCGGAAGCCGTCGCCGACGAGGTCCTATCCGGCGAAAGTGACACAAGCCGTTCGGATGGCGGCCATGGGCCGGCCGGTTCGGACGAGCGTCCCGCCTCAGAACCAGCCGGCGCCTCCACGGAGACGGCCGCGCCTCCAGCGGCGCCCGCGTCCGCAGCAACCGCCACGGTCAGTTCCCCGTCAGGCAGCAGCGCGGCCGGCTCCAACGGCGCCGGCGACGTGGCCGGCTACACCGGACGCATGACGCCGGCAGTACGTCGGCTGGCCCGCGAACACGCCGTGGACCTTTCGCAGATCGCCGGTAGCGGCCACGACGGCCGCGTGACCCGCGACGACATCATGAAGTGGGTCCAAAGCGGGGGGGCGTCCGCGGCGACATCGCCGAGCACGGCAGCCCCTCAAGCAACCGGAGCGTCCGCCCCGCCCGCCGGGGCCGCGCCCGCCGCGTCTGCCGCGCCGGCCCCGGGCC
>JALZLU010000463.1 GCA_030858685.1 Chloroflexota bacterium
GCATCAGCTCGGCCGCCTTCCACGAGTTCCTCCAGCGCAACGAGACGGAGATGTTCCAGGAGATCCGCACACGTATCGCGGAGGGCCGCTGAGATCGTCGGCGGCTGGTGGGGGAGCCCGACTGCAACGTGCCGTCGGGCGAGTCATTCGCCCGCCACGCGCTGTACGCGCAGCGCTTCTTCGACGGGGAGATGGGCACGCGGGCCACGGTCGGCTTCAACCCCGACGCCTTCGGGCACAACGGGATGCTGCCCCAGATCCTCAAGAAGTCTGGCCTCGACTCCTACGTCTTCATGCGACCCCAGATCCATGAGCGCGACATGCCGCGCCTCGTCTGGTGGGAGTCGCCCGACGGTTCCCGCGTGCTCGCCTACCGCGCCATCGGTGAGCGTGGCCGCGGCCGCATGCCCCGAGTTGCTCATCGACACGGATGACTGGCAGGTGCCGGACCGTGCGGCGTGGCGCCTACGCGAAGCTCCAGCCATCGCTGGTCGTGCCCTGCGTGTACTACACCGATGACGTGGGTGTCAGCGGCGAACCCCTCGGCGAGGAAGACTATCGCCTACTGCGTGATACCTGGGCCGCGTATCGACTTGCAGAACGATCTCTCCGCTCAGTCGCCCTAGCGACTACCCTCAGCGCTGCTGACGCCGTGGACCGTCGTGATGACGGCGCGACCGATGGGCCGGCAGGACCCGCCGACGAGGAGAAGAGACCGTGGGGAGAGACGAGATGCGACCGCGACCGCTGAAGGGCCTTGCCCTGTTCACCGTGCTGAGTCTGGCCATCGCGGCGTGCGGCGGGCCGGGAGCGACCAGCGCACCTACCACCGGGGCTGCACCCAGCGTGCCGGCCAGCCCACCGGCCGGTTCTGAGCCGGCCGAGAGCCAACCGGCCGAATCTGAGCCGGCCGGATCTGAGCCGGCAGAGAGCCAACCGGCCGCCACTGATGGGGCGGGTGCCGGCCTGACCGGCGCCATGGAGGTCCTCGCGCAGTACACCGAAGCTGACGAGATCGCCACCACCCGCTACGACATCTTCCAGCAACAGAATCCGGACCTGGAGGTCACCTTCACAGAAAGCAACTTCGACGCCGCGACCTTCCTTGCGGCAGTGGCCTCGGGCAACCCGCCCGATGTGGTGCGCATGGATCGCGCCATCATCGGCACGTACGTCGCGAACGGGGCGCTCGATCCCATCGACCAGTGCATCACCGATCGCTCCATCGACATGAGCCAGTATCGCCAAGCGGCCGTGGACGCGGTGATCATGGGCGGCGCCGTCTATGGCATCCCCGAGTTCTATGACAGCCGCATCATCCTGGTCAACGACTCCGTGCTCGAGGCTGCTGACTTGACGGTCGACGACATCGACACCAGCGATTGGGATGCACTCGCCGAAGTCAACAACCAGCTGATGGCCAAGGAAGGCGACAGCATCACGCGCATCGGGTTCGACCCGAAGATCCCTGAGTTCCTGCCGCTGTGGGCAGCCGCCAACGGCTCCAGCCTCATCAGCGATGACGGGCTCACCTCCAACCTGAACGATCCCGCCGTGGCCGAGGCGCTGGAGTACGCAGCGTCGCTCGTCAAGGCACACGGCAGCGCCTCCGACTTCCTCGACTTCCGCGGCAATGGGCCGGGTGGCGTGGACTTCTTCGGCGCCCAGAACCAGTTCGTGGAGGATACGCTTGGAGCCTTCCCCATGGAGCAGTGGTACCTGAACGTGCTGGCCGGTGCATCGCCTGAAGAGGGCGTCAGCTTCGCACCGTTCCGGGATCGCGAGGGCAATGAGATCACCTTCGCCAGCGGCTCCGCCTGGGTCATCCCGGCGGCTGCCGACAACAAGGAGGCGGCCTGTGAGTTCATGCGGGTCATCACCTTGCCTGACACCTGGTACGCCGCTGCCGAGGTTCGCGCCACGACGCGTGCTGCCGATGGCGAGCCATTTACCGGCACCTACACTGCCAACAGCGTGGCTGACGAGCGCATCTTCAGTGAGCTCGTGACGGAAGAGTCCGCGGGTGCCTACTACGAGGGCGTGCAGCTGGCCCTGTCTACCGCTGACAACGCCATCAGCCTGCCGCCCAATGCAGCGGCCGAGGAGTTCACGCGCATCTGGCAGGACGCTGTCCAGCGCGTCCTGAGCGAGGACGTCCCAGCAGCGGACGCTCTGGCCGACGCACACACGGAGGCTCAGCAGCGGCTGGACGCGGCTCAGCCGTAGCCAGCGCAAAGCGAACCGTTAGCGAGGGCTGACGTGACCAGTGCGAGCTCCAGCGCCCCCCGTCGGGGGCGCTGGAGCATCAACTCCGAGACCCGCTGGGCCTTCGTCTTCCTGCTGCCTTGGATCATCGGCTTCATCGTCTTCACGGCCGGGCCCATGGCAGCCAGCCTGGTCATGTCGTTCACCGACTACAACGTCATCCAGCAAGCCGACTTCGTGGGCTTCGAGAACTACGAGAGGCTGATGGCCGACCGGCGAGTCAAGAGCTCGCTCGAGAACACCGCCACCTACGCCCTTCTTCACGTGCCAGGCGTGATCATCCTCTCGCTGGCATTGGCCATGATGCTCTTGCGCGTGGGCCGCGCCTCCGGGTTCTTCCGCACCGCTTTCTACATGCCCAGCATCACTCCGACGGTCGCCGTCGGGGCGCTGTTCCTGGTCATCCTGAGTGGCAACGGCCTGTTCAACCAGGCACTGTCCGTGGTCGGCATCGATGGGCCGAACTGGCTTACAGATCCGCCCTGGGTGAAGCCGGGACTGGTCACCATGTCGCTGTGGAGCCTTGGCTCCACGGTGGTCATCTACTTCGCGGCCCTGCGCAACGTCCCGCTGGAACTCTACGAGGCGGCCCGCATGGACGGAGCGAACGCCTGGCAGCAGTTTCGCAACATCACCCTGCCGTTCATCAGTGGTGCCATCTTTTTCACGCTCATCGTCAACACCATCGCGTCGCTTCAGATCTTCGCCGAGGTGTTCACCATGTTCTTCGGGGCGACGCAGTCGGGGGCGGGGCAGTCTTCAGCGCTGTTCTACGTAATCTATCTGTACCAGAAGGCCTTCAGCGACCTTGAGTTCGGCTATGCCTCGGCGATGGCCTGGTTGCTGTTCGTGATCATCCTGATCATCACCGCCATCCAGATCCGGGCCAGCAGGCGCTTCGTCTACTACGAGGGCGATCGATGACGGCGCAGCCCGGCGGCACGGGGCTGCCCATGGCGCCGGCAACGGTGCGGGCCGCCGGTATGAGCGTCGCCCGGCGCGAGCCACACGGGTTGCGCAGCCGGATCTCCTCCGTGTTCTACCTCCTTGCCCTGGCGGCCGCCACGTTCATCTTCGTCTTCCCCTTCGTCTGGCTGATCAGCGCCTCGCTCAAGACACGCTCGACCGTCTATAACAACGAGCTTTTCGCCGACCCGCTCCAGTTCCAGAACTACGTGCGCATCTTCGAGATCGCACCGGTGGCTAGCTGGCTGTTCAACAGCGTCATCGTGGCTCTTGCAGCAGCCGCCACCGTGACGCTCTCGTCCGCGCTGGTTGCCTTTGCCTTCGCCTACTTTCGATTCCCCTACCGCAACGCGATCTTCGGTCTGGTGCTGGCCAGCATGATGCTCCCCGGAGCCGTCCTGATGATCCCGCAGTTCCTTATCTGGGACGAGTTGGGCCAGATCAATTCTCTGGTGCCGCTGTGGGCCGGCAACCTATTCGGATCGGCCTTCTACATCTTCCTGCTGCGCCAGTTCTTCCTGGGTCTGCCGCGGGAGCTGTTCGAGGCGGCACGGGTCGATGGCGCCAGCTACCCTCGGATGTGGTGGAGCATCGCCATGCCCCTGACCAGGGCGGCCCTCATCGTGGTCTTCATCTTCGAGCTGAAGGCGAGCTGGACGGACCTTCTCAAGCCGCTCATCTACCTGCGCGACACAGCACTGTTCACGCTGCCCCGTGGGCTTCAGAGCCTGGTCGACCGGTTCAACCCCACGGCCGGCGGGCAGGGCGACTTCCAGTACGTGATGGCCGCCAGCGTGATCATCACGGTGCCCATGGTCGTCGTCTTCTTCCTGGCCCAGCGCTACTTCGTGGAAGGCATCGCCACCACCGGCTCCAAGGGCTGAGCGGAGCGGCCAAGAGCCGGCGCGGCGGTCCCGATGCAGTGTCGGGGCAGACTGCAAGCCTGTGGCAATGCCGCTGCGCGCTGCGTGACGGCGTCACACGCCAAGGGGCGCTAAGGTCGGGGCAAGAACCCATCGCGCCACGAAGCATTCTTATGGCTCATGGCGCGGTCCCTTGACCTTGAGGCGCCGCCATGATCACTTCACGTCCAGTACGTTTGGCCGCGCTCGGCCTGTCCATCGCGCTCGTCGGGTGTGGAGGCGAGAGTTCTCGATGGACGGCTCCGCCCGCCTCAGCCGAGGCTTCCGGCGGCCCGGGTGCGTCGGGGAGCCCAGGCGCGTCTGGCGTGCCGGCATCGCCGGGAGCTTCGGGTTCAGCCATGCCCTCCGCCTCGGCCCCCGCCAGCGCCCCGGCCTCGCCAGGTTCCTCCGCCGGCCCGAGCGAGTCTCCGGCCGC
>JALZLU010000474.1 GCA_030858685.1 Chloroflexota bacterium
GACGCCAGGGTGATGGAGTCCGCCAGTCGATGGTCGGCCGGCCGGCGGGGTAGCGCGTCGGTGCCCACGAAGAGGACGTTCACGAGGCCGTCGTCGGTGACATCCGGCGGGATGGTCGGTATGGGCGGCGGGAGCGGAGGGCTCCCGCCGGGATCCGGGCTCAGGGCCGGGTCGATGGTCGGGCCGGGGATCTCTGACGGCGCGCCACCGGGTGAGGTCGGCGGCGGCGCGGCCACGCCTCCGTCCGGTTGGAAGATCTCCGATCCAGCCTCGTAGAACTTGAAGGCGAAGCCGGCCGGCACGGCGTGGACCACGACCACGATGATGGCCAGGGCGGCCACGGCGGCCAGACGTCGAGGCCCGGACGGGACTGGTCCGGTGCTGGTGAGGCCCTGCTCGTGCGTCCGCTCGCGCTGCCTCCCGATCCACCACGCGTCGGCCATCGAGAGCAGCCGCCACAGGGCCAGGACCAGGATGCCGCCCATGATGGTGAGCGCCACGGGTGGGTCGAACAGCCGTCCTGCCAGTGACTCCAGACCGTCCCGCCCGAGGCTGACGAAGGCAAGGATGATGAGCAGCGCTGGGAGGGCGAAGAGGAGCGCGGCCACTCGGCGACCGAGGTACCACTGACCCAGGCCGGGCCAGAGGAACGAGAGCAAGGTCGCTTTGAGTGCCGGCGAGGGTCCGTCGTACCGGGCCACCGAGCGCGCGCCTATGCGCTGGGCGCCGAGATCCCTGGCCCGCCGCTCATCCTCACGCCGCTCTTCCGCGGCGCTTTCCTTGTATCCCACCGTCTGAGTCTAGGGGCAACCGGCGGCCAAACCATCTGGCGAGACCCTGAGTGGCCGCCTCCCAGCCGCAACGCTCCGCGCCGCAGGTGGTAGGTCAGACGGCGGCGTCCTGCTCCAGCTCGAGGGCCTCCTCGTCGGCCTCCTCAGTGAGTTTCAGCCAGATGAACAGCCCGGCCAGCACGACGAGCGGGATGATGATCATCGCCGCAAGTAGCACGCCGAGCGCGATGCCGAGCATCTTGAGCAGTCGCATGTCGTTATCACGCCTCCTGGTCGTGTGTGGGTCGAGACCTGTTTCCACCCAGTCTACGGCGTATCGTTGCGAATCGAACCGGCGGCGCGGTGGGCGGCACGCGGGGCCCGACTCTGCGCGACCGAGAAGGCACCAAGGTCGAGATGGCCATCTGTCGAACCGCTGGCGGATAAGCGCCGGGTAAGTGGGAATAGATCGGCCGGTGAGAGCGGCGCGACATCATCGCGCCATGAGCGTTCGCGAACGGCCTGCTGACCGTGGGCGGCGGGTGGCACGGCTGGCCATCGAACGGATCTTCGAAGAAGCACGCCTGGCAAGGATCGCCGCCGGTCTGAGCCAGCGGGAAGTCGGACGTGCCATCGGGCGATCGCACACTTGGGTGGGCGGCGTCGAGAGCGGTCGATGTGCCGGCGTGGGATTCGAGGACTTGGGTGCGCTGCTCGGAGGCGTCGGGCTCGAGCCGCGCCTGTATGCCCAGCCCAGGCACGCGCCGCCACTACCTCGAGCCGCGCTCCCGGGAGGACTCGTCGCGCCAGCTGGGACCCGCCTCCACGAGTGCCCGCAGATCTTCCGATGTGAATTCGGCCAGCACATGCCGTGCCCCGGAGCGAGTGCCCATCAACAGTCGCACGACGTATGAGCCGTCCTGCTCCAGCAAGAAGGCGTCGCGCGGCTTCTGCTGGTCCATATACCGGCCGATGACGCGCAGATCCAGCTCGTACGTTCCCGCCTGGACAAGATCCGGCGTGGCTGCGCCTGCCTGCCGCCTGGCCAGACCCTCCTCCATGAAGCGTGCGATGTCGTCATCCAGGAACGTGTACGTCTCCTTCTGGATGTCCATCTGCGGGTCGGACCAGGTGCTGACCTCAGCCGCGGAGCTCACCAGGCCCTGGATGATGAAGCCATCGGGTGCCTCGGTCAGCAGGATCTCACGCATGCCGCGCTGATCAAGGAACGAGCCGATCGAGCGCAGGACCTCCTCATAGTCCTGGCGTGGACTTCCCTCGTAGATGCGCAATGCGCTCCGTTCAGGGACCCTGGTCCAGCGGGGAAGCCTGGCTGATCAGGACCCGGTGATGAGATCGAAGAGCCCTTTCTCCTTGGCTCGACGCTCGCTCCAGCGGTAGACCCACAGTGACGCGAGTGTAACCAGCAGCGTGGTCATCAGCAAGACGATGAGGCCCTCGGCCGAGCCGGGCGCCGCCCGCCCGCTGATGTCCGCGTACAGCGAGCCAGGCCCGCCGATGGCTGAGACGATGTCCGGGAACAGGGCGCGTCGAACCATCTCCAGCCACCAGGTGAGTGGCGTGATGAGACCCACCACCTGGACCACCACGGGCAGCACGGACAACGGGAAGACAGCCCCCACCACGAGGAAGATGGCCCCCGCCACGGCCTCGGGATACTGCCACGAGTCCTGGCGGGTCTGCATGGCCACTGCCGCCAGGAGCATCCCCAGCGCGATGATGGAAACGAGGCCAAGGCTCATGCCCATCACCAGCAGGACCCAGTCGATGCGCTCCAGGGCGAAGGGCACCCCCAGCGCCACGACACCCAGGCTGAGCGTCACAGCCGCGCCGAAGCCGCCGATGCCCAGGCGCCAGAAGCCCCGGCCGAGCAGCACCGTCAACATCGAGTTGGGGCTCACGTAGAGGTACTTGAGCATCCGATATCGCTCGCGATCCTCCAGCACGGACAGTGCGAAGCCGGCGATTCCGCCCACCACGAACGACCAGAGTGCGGAGCCGATGACGATGAACGCACGGAAGGACGGGTCGGTGGCGCCGCCGCTGATGATCTCCAGCATGAAGACGAGCATCAGCGCGCCGAAGACCGGCTTGATCACGGCGTACACCAGGAAGGGCAGCGGATCGGCCCAGTTGGCCTCGATCTGGAAGCCCAGCTTGGCCGCGGTCCTGAAGGCCAGCCAGGCCTGGGCCAACTCCTGGCGCCGCGTTCGATATGGATCCGAGGCCGTCGACCAGCGGGCGACCTCCGGCAGACCGCTCATGAGCCGCGCATCGTGAGCTTGCCTTCCTGGCGCGCCATGCGCTCGATGGCACCCAGGAGGAAGCGCGCCAGGGCGATGAAGAAGACAGCCATGCCGATGAGGATGAGCGCCTCGACCTCCGGCGGCAGCGCACCTTGCGTCTCGGGTGAACCGGCGAAAGCGAGCTGGCGCATGGCGTCCAGGCCGACGGCCAGCGGGATGATGGAGATGGCCGCCGCGCCCAGCACACCGAGTCTCGCCACCGGGAAGTTGAGCCCAGACACGAAGTAGACCGGCTCCTGGAGGAGCTGCGTCAGGTGGAACGCCTCCCGGCCCCAGAGGAGGAAGAGCGTGGCCAGCACCATGCCCAGTCCGTACAGCGCGGTCAGCGTCAGGAAGAAGACGGAGAGCAGCAGCAACCACTGATCGACCGCGAAGACGACGTCGTACAGCACGGCGCCCACTAGGAGCACCACCGCGGCACGGAAACAGCTCATCAACAGCCCGCCGATGGCCATGCCCAGGAGCACGCTCATCATGCTGATGGGCGCCGCGAAATAGAGCTCGAGATTGCCCTGATCCTTCTCCCAGTAGAGCTGCGCCGCCATGAGCCACATGACGTTGAGCCAGAAGGCCGTCATCGCACCGCCCAGCACCACGAAGCCGACGTACTCCGGCGGCGCGGCCAGCGCGCGGTAGACGAAGACGAACGCTGACGTCGTCAGGAACGGCAGCAGGATCTCGAAGAAGAGCCACGATGGCTCGCGCATCATGCCGATGACGCGAGGGTAGGCTCGACCCCAGATGGTCCGCAGGTTCGTGATCAGGACGCGACGGGCAGGCCACTCGGCGGCATCCTGCGGGCTCCGGCTGGGTCGATGGACATATGGGTCGGGCGCAGGAACGGCACTCATGGCTGCGCACCATCCGATCCTTCGGGCGCCTCGAAGCCGCGGCCGACCAGCTCGATGAAGACGTCCTCCAGCGACGGCTCAGACTTCTTGAGGGCCACGATATGGGCATCCAGTCCGCCCAGCGCCGAGACGACGCCACCCAGCGCGGCGTCGTCGGCCAGGGCGAGTTTCACGATGACCGTGCGATGCGGCTCCCCGCCGGACGGATCGGCGCGACTGGGCAGGGTCGCGCTGACCACGCCGGGCAGGGAGGCGAGGGCATCGGTGCCGCCGTTCAGTCGGTCCAGCTCCAATTCGAAGATGGATTCGCGCTGCACGCGTCGCTTGAGCTCGGCCGGTGTGCCGATAGCCAGGATGCGGCCACGATCGACGATGGCCAGCCGCTCGCACAGCTCCTCGACCTCGGCCATGTAATGCGAGGTCAGCAGGATCGTCCGCCCGGGTACGGCCGCCTTCCACTCGACCACCAGCTCGCGCACCGCGCGCGCGGCCGAGACATCCAGGCCGAGGGTCGGCTCATCGAGAAAGAAGATCCACGGATCGTTGAGCAGACCGCGCGCGAAGTTCAGCTTCTGTCGCTGGCCGGTGGAGAGCGAGGAGACCTTCTGGACGCGCTGCTCCTGGAGGCCCACCAGGTCGATCAGCTCGTCCACGCGGCGCCAACCCTCGCGCGCGCCGATGCCGTAGAACTGGCTGAACATCCAGAGCTGTTCGCGGACCTGGAGCAGGCCGTAGCCCGACTGCTCCCCGCCCGAGACGATGTTCATGATCCGGCGGATCTGGGCATGCTGCCGGGAGACGTCGAAGCCGAAGACGTGTGCGCTGCCCGACGTGGGCAGCAGCAGCGTGGTGAGGATCTTGATGAGCGTCGTCTTGCCCGCCCCGTTGGGTCCGAGCAGCCCGAAGAATTCGCCCGGCGCGACCGCCAGGTCGATGCTCTCCAGGGCCACGACGGGTGCGGGCTTGGCCTTGAAGACGCGCCGCACGTCGCGCGCATCGATGGCCAGCGGGGAGGTCGACAGGGACACGGTGAACCCTCGAGGATGGCGAGTCGAGTGGAGTGGGCGCCGCTCCGCAGCTCGGCAGCCGGCACCCCGTCCCGGACCCTGAAAGGCGCGGCGTCGCCGGTCCGTGGTCGGGAGCGCAGTGCATCCTACCGAAGGGACGCGACCATTGTCGATCCGCTGAGCGAGGGCGGCTCTGCCAGCGCTGCCGCCAGTCCCGCCGCGAGACGTGCGTTGTTCTCGATGAGCGCGAGATTGGCCACCACGGACCGACCCTCGGTCAGCTCGGCCACGCGGGAAAGGACCCAGGGCGTGCTCTGCGGTCCGTGGACGCCGGCGACCGAAGCCTCGGCCTCGGCCTGCTCGATGGCTCCATCTGCCTCTTCCCGCGTGAGCGCCGCGGCGGCCGGGATGGGCGCGCAGAACAAGATCGCTGCGGCGAGGCCGAGAGCGCGCTGGCGTCGGATGAGGTCCGCGCCCTGATGCCCTGAGTCGACTCGCTGCGAGAGCGCGACGCCCGAACCGAGGCTGAAGAAGCCGGGCAACTCGTCCGTGCCCCAACCGACCACCGGCACGCCGCGCGTCTCCAGCACCTCCATCGTGCGCGGCACATCCAGGATGGACTTGGGTCCGGCACAGACCACCGCCAGCGGCGTGCGCGCCAGCTCCTCGAGGTCAGCTGAGACGTCCATCGATCGCTCGCCCCCCCGATGCACGCCCCCGATGCCGCCCGTGGCGAAGACCTCGATGCCGGCCAGTCGCGCCGCGATCATGGTCGCCGTGACCGTCGTCCCGGACCAGCCTTCGCGACCCAGCGCCGCGGCCAGGTTCTGCCGCGTTACCTTCCAGGCGCCCTCCGCCTGGGCAAGTACCTCGAGTTCAGCGCCCTCCAGGCCCACGCGCAGCACGCCGCCACCGATGGCCACGGTGGCCGGCACCGCTCCCCCAGCGCGGACAGCGGCCTCCGCCCGACGGGCTGCTTCCAGGTTCTGGGGGAATGGCAGGCCGTGGGTGATCAACGTCGACTCCAGGGCCACCACGGGACGGCCCTCCGCGAGCGCCGCGGCGACCTCCGCGCCGATGTCCTGGACGCCTCGCATGCGCGGTCGTCCCACGCCTCCCACGCCTCGCGTCACCGGTCGGCCAACTCGATGCGCGGTCCGCGGAGCACCGTCGCCGCGGCGCGGTGGCCGGCCACGGCCGCGCGGCGCAGTGAACCCGCGTCGCGGGGCAGCGC
>JALZLU010000479.1 GCA_030858685.1 Chloroflexota bacterium
CCGATATCGCTCCAGCGCATCGCCGCGCTGGTGTAGTTGAACGTGAACGGGCTGGTGATCAGCCACAGGCCGAGCATCATGACCGTGCCGTTCGTCCACAGCCATTTCTCGCGCATCTCCCGGATCATTCCGAGATGATCCTCATATTTCATCGGTCCGGACGTCTGGTGTCCGCCATTGTGCTGCTCTGGCGCGTCGTGGTCCAGACGATCATGCGAGGGGTTCCCGTTCATGTCTGTGCTCCGGTCACATGTACGGGCAGTCGAGCATCATGCCCGTCAGCCCACCGGGAAGCGGCACCACGATCATCACGAGTAACACCAGGGCGAAGGCGCCGAGGGCGAACCGCTTGCCGTCTGGTGGCGTGATGTCGTCGAGCGCCGGCATGTGCGAAAAACCGGCAATCACGGCGATCAGGACCGCCCACGTCAGGAGGCCCGGCCAGACCGTCACGCCGAGCCCGAGCATCACGACAAACGTCCCTATCCCAATCGCGCGCGCATACCGTCTCCCGAACAAGCCGTAGGCGATATGACCGCCATCGAGTTGGCCGACCGGCAGGAGGTTCAGCGCGGTCACGATCAGTCCGATCCAGCCGGCAAACGCGAGCGGTGTCAGGCGGATCGTCGTCGCCGCCGCCGTCGCCAGGTCACCTCCGTGCGCCAGCTGGTACATGAGTGCCAGCATGATGGAGGACCCGGCGCGCGTGCCCTGCATGCCCTCCGCGGCGGTGAGCGGCGCGGCCTGCCCGAGACCGACATACAGGGCGGGCAGCGCAACAAGCAATCCGGCGAGCGGGCCGGCAATCCCCACGTCGAACACGGCCCGACGGCTCTCAATCGGCGACTTGATCTGGATGAACGCGCCGAGGGTGCCGAGGCCCATCGGCACAGGAATGAAGTACGGCCAGGTGACGTCGACCCCGTGCCGTCGGGCCACGACGAAGTGGCCCATCTCATGGACTCCGAGGATCGCCAGCAGCGCCGCCGCGTACGGCACACCCATCGCGAACTGCCCCGGATCGGACAGCAGGTTCACCCCTCGGTGCAGCGCGCCTGCCCAGACCGTCGTCACGACGGTCGCCAGGAACAGGAGCACATTCACCCACAGTCGCGAGCGCCGACGCAGCGCGTCGGTCACGGTGACCGGCAACGCAATAATCCGCGCCACGCCATCTCCGGCCCGCTCGAGAAGCGGCGTTTGCCGCCGCGGCGCCAGAAGTTCCTTCAACTGCTCGAACGCGAGCGATGGCTCCGTGCGAAGCCGTCCTTCCGCGACGGCCACGTCACCCCGCATGTAGGCTCGGCGCACGTCGACGACCGGCGCCACCGTCGCGGACAGTTCGCCGGCTGCCCCCTGCTGGTCGACATCGTCGCGATCTGTCGCGAGCTCCACCTCGCCAGTCTCGTCGTGGTTCCGGCGGCCCCACAGCCACGGCAGCACGAGAAACGGCAGCAGCCACACCACCCAGAACAGCCGTGTGGGCCGCCGCGTCGTTCCCTCCGCGGCACCCAGCATCACACATCATCGGGAGCAGCAGGAAGAGGAACAGCAGCAGCGCCTCCCCAAGCCGAAACACAGGTGCTTTCGCCATACGTCTCCTTGATGGTGACCGTCCGACTGCACGGGCTGCGCAGACCGCCGGCTGCAACTAGGCGGCGTCGCCCCGCTTCTGTTGATCGGGATCTTTCCCTGCATGTCTACCGCCCGGAACCGCACTCAAGTGCGGCACCGGGTCTATCTTCGGCTGATGGTGCGGACGGCTAAGACGATTAAGGCGACCAGCGCGACGGCCAGGAGAACCATCCAGAGCAAGCCCCAACCGTGCATACCCATCATGCCGCCCATCCCTCCCATCTGCCCGTTCATCATCGCGCCGCCCATCATGCCGCCCATCGCCATCATCGCAATCATGCCCAGCAGCGGGACGAGCGCGAGGATGGCGAGAATCACGATGACCCAGGTCAAGAGCTGAGAACCTGATCGGCGTGTCATGCGCGCTCCTGTTCCGTGGCCTTCAATCGATCGCCGCCAGGGTTACCGCCAGAGGTAACTCAACACGAGGAGCGCGCACAGCGCGAGGCAGATCCACATCGCCCACATGCCGCTGTGGCCACTCCGTTGGTTGGTCTCCATGAATCCTCCACGTCCGACTGGGTCTGCCCGGCCGCAGTCCACCGGCTGATCGCGTGAACCGCATCATCCACGGAGCAGCGGCGGATGTGCGAGCCGCAGGACGATTCTGGACATGGCGCTACGCCGCTCGATCACGACCGCCTGGCTTCTCCTGGCGGCTGTCTGCTTCCGGGTCGCGCCCGCGCGAGCCCATCCCGCAGCCGCCCGCCATGCCCCCGCAGCCGCGCATCATCACGAAAAC
>JALZLU010000018.1 GCA_030858685.1 Chloroflexota bacterium
GCTGGCTGATCCGATGCGCGGCGCCGTGGTGGCGTCACGGGTGGCGCTGGCGGCATCGTTCTGGGGCCGCTTTCGGGGGCTCATGGGCCGGCCGTCCCTGGCGGTCAGTGAGGGCCTCTACCTGCCGACCGCGAGCATCCATATGCTCTTCATGCGCTTCCCCATCGACGCGCTCTTCCTGGCGCGACCGGACGTTGACGGCCTGAGCACGGTCGTGGCCCTGCGCCATGACCTGCCTCCGTGGCGGGGGCTCGTGCTGCCCGTGCCTCGTGCCGCCGGTGTGGTCGAGCTGCCAGCCGGAACGCTGAAGGCCGCCGGCATCGCGAAAGGCGATCGCCTCCGCCTGGAACTCATCGAGTCCTAGCCCGGCGCTGGCCCCGCCGCCGTGTGCGCGACGGTCGTCCCGCGGCTGGCAGCGTCGGGGACGGCACCTACACCTGTCCTCCGCGCCCGGGCGCCCGGCCGCAGCGGATCGCGCGCCAGCAAGGGCAGGACCGTGGCGGCCACCACGAGGAGAGGCAGGAACGGCGGTGGCACCCAGGTCAGCAAGGGCAGCGCCAACCCCCACGTTCGGCCGCGCTCCGCCAGAAAGGCGGCAGGGACGATGAGGCTGGCCAGATAGTGATCCCAGAGCAGCGGCGCCAGCAGCATCGTCGCGCCGATGGTCACCACGTAGCCCACTTCGCGGTCCCGCTTCAGTGACAACAACATCGCGCCGATGCCCACGGCATACCCACAGAACAGGGCGGCGCTGGCGATGGTGGTGCCCAGCCCGAGTCGCAACGCCGTCGAGCCGAGGTCCAGGTTGTTGGGCACTCCCGTTACGTCACTGACATGGCCCAGCACCCGGAAGAAGTCGCGATAGCCCTGCTCGCCGACGAGCGGGATGGTGGCGCCGATCAACAAGAGACCAGCCACCCCCGTCCAGATGACCGGCCGCCAGGCTCGGCGCAGCAACGTCCAGACGAGCACCAGTCCCATGGTCGGGCGGATGGACATGCACAGGGCGAGGGCCACCGCGCCGGCCGGGCGGTCGAGCCAGCGCCAGACGAGCACGGACAGGATGGCCACGAGCACGCTCACGTTGCCCAGGTGAAGGTCGCTGATGGTGGCCGCGCTGAAGGCTGCCGCCGCGAAAGTCCCGGCGCGCACCGTCGCCGAGACCGGCATGAGCCAGCAGGCCACGGCCAGGAGGACGATGCGCAGCGCGACCCACACGATGGTGGCCACTGGCAGGGAGAGCGCCGTGAAGGGCAGCACAGCAACGGCCAGCGGCGGCGCATACAGATAGAGGCCATAGGGCCCCGGTCGGAACGGCTCCGCCAGCGTCCAGGGCTGGTAGATGCCGTCGCCGCGCGCCAGGCGCAGGGCCGCCAGATAGTACGCCTCGAAGTCGTAGCCCCAACCGGGCGCACCGATGAGGATGGCCATGGTGGCCACCATAAAGATCGCGCCAAGCACGGCCAACCAGAGAGCTGCCGGGACTGACCAGCTACCGCGCGGCCGCATGATGGGCCGAGTCAACACACCGCTACGGATGGGTGGCTCCGGCGCGCGTCGCGTCCTCGTGGTCATCGCGCCGGATGATACGGCGCCGACCCGGCCGACTCCGGCCATCGACGGCAGGACCGTGCATCCGGCGATGATCGTGAGTCGAGTACCCGCCAAGCGACACGCCCGACCATCACGACGTGCGCTCCATCCTCGACCTGCTGCTGCCACCTCGCTGTCCAGGCTGCGGGTGGGAAGGCGAGGTCCTCTGCGCGGGGTGCAGCCGCAGCCTGGAGCGGCGCATCCACGAGCCACCGGGTGTGCCCATCGGCCTCCCGGCAGCATTGCCACATGGACTGGTCCAGGCGGAGTGGTGTGCCGCCTTCTCAGGCCCCGCTCGCGCTGCCATCCATGCTCTGAAGTACGACGGCGAGCGGCGGCTGGGCGAACCGCTGGGCCTGCTCCTGGCCCGGCGCTGGGCGCACGCCGGCGTGGGTGGCGATCTCCTCGTGCCGGTGCCCATCCACCCCGATCGTCGGCGCGAGCGGGGGTTCGATCAGGCCGAACTCCTGGCCGCTGCGGCAGGCCGTCATCTCCGTCTCCCCATGACGGCTGCCCTGATGCGCGTCGAACGGACCGTGGCTCAGCATTCCCTGGGCCGGGCCGAGCGAGCACGGAACGTGGGTGGCGCGTTCGCCGTCCGTCCGGGCTTCGGACCGCAGGTGCGCGGCCGATGGCTCGTCCTTGTCGATGATGTAGCCACCACCGGCGCCACCCTCAGCGGCTGTGCCATGGCGCTCCACGCCGCTGGCGCGCTGGCGGTCAGCGCCATCACCCTGGCTCGGGAGCGCTGAGGCCGGCGCTGCGACGACAGCGATGGGGGGCGCCACGGTCGGGAGTGGTCGCGAGGTAGCCGCGGTGCCATCCAGCGGCGACGCGCCTAGACTCCGCTCCAGGAGGGCAGACGTGCGCACCATCGTGAGAGGCAAGAACCTGGCGGTCTCCGAGGGCGACCGAGCCTATGTCGAGCGGAAGATGCTGCGGCTGGAACGCATGCTCGACGATCGGAGCGAGGCGCTCGTGGTGCTCTCGATGGAGGCCCACAAGAGCGCTGGTGACTCGTACATCGTGGACGTGTCGCTGGTGGTCGATGGACGCCCCATCCACGGCACCGCTGCCGGTCCCTCCCACCACGCCGCCATGGACGAGGTCGTGGACAAGCTCGAGCGTCAGACGGTCGACCAACGGGAGCGACCTCGACTGCGAAGGCGGCCGCCGGAGGAAAAGGAGATCATGCGAACCCTGGCCGACGGCACCGCGGACGCGGATACCGACACGGCGGGGCCGCGCGTGGTGAAGGTCAAGCGGTTCGCCATCGAGCCCATGTTCGAGGAGGATGCCGTGACGCGGATGGAGGAGCTCGGCCACAGCTTCTTCGTCTTCGTCAACGCCGAGAACGAGCGACTCGGCGTGCTCTACCGACGCCGCGACGGGGACTACGGACTCATCGAACCGGCGGCCGGCGAGTCCGGCCACTCCTCCTCCGGCCGCAGACGGTAGACCCCGGCCTCGCGCTGCATGAAGCCGTGATCGACCAGGTAGCGCCGCAGCGCGGCCACGTCCTGGTGGAGCACCGCCAAGCGCTGATTCACCTCCTTCTCGGGATAGGCCCGGTCCGGGTCGAAGACCGTCTCCGCGACGAAACGCAGCACCACGATGCGCTTCTTCTCCTGAGCGGGAATGCTCTCCAGATGTCCGTTCGTGAAGAAGCCGCGCAAGACCTTGGATGTGTAGGCCGATCGCGGACGGCCATCCGGCCCCGGCTCCTCCAGCCCGTCCGGTTCGTCGTCGCTGCCGACGGCCGCCAGTCCCGCTCCGATCCAGGCCAGTCGCTCCTTGCGCAACTCGTACTCCACGTAGGGCGGACGCGGGTGAGCCCGCACGAGTTCGGCCTGGGTCAGCCGCTTCAGATGATGTACGACGGTGCCCGGTGACAGCCCCAGATCCGCGGCCAGTTCCTCCACGGCCATGCGCCGGCCACTCGCCAGCAGGCCCACCACGCGCAGCCGCGACGCGTCGGAAAGCGCCTTCAACGCTGTCAGCAGTTCCCTGTCCATGAGCCATAGCCTATCGAGCGGCGAGGCCAGGTGATGCCGGCGCAGGGACAGACGTCGAAGACGGTCACCTCGACGCCCAGAAGACGGGGCGCCGGCACCAAGGCTCCGACAGCGCCCCGACCGCGCCGTGACGTGCCTGCCCGGCGCCTGGCTGCCCTCGGTGGGCGGCGCATCGGTCCCCACCTGTCGTTGAGCGGCGGGCTGCTCAAGGCGGCGGAGCGGGCACGTGAGATCGGCGCCACGACCGTGCAGGTCTTCGCCGACAACCCGACCTCCTGGCGTCGCCGCCTGGAGCCGCCCGTTGGCATCGATCGGTTCCGCACCCGCCTGGCCGAGCTGGACATCGGGCCGCTGGCCATCCACGCCTCATATCTGGTCAACCTGTGCGGCAGTGATGAGGAGTTCCGGCGGCGCTCCATCGAGACCCTTATCGCCGAGATGCGCATGGCCGTGCACTACGGCGCCCGGTTCGTGAACGTCCACATCGGTTCGCACAAGGGTCTGGGGCGCGATGAGGGCATCGCCAGGCTGGCGGCTGGCCTGGTGGAGGTCGAGCGCGCCATCGGGCGCTCAGCGGACCTGCCGCTGCTCGTCCTGGAGAACTCGGCGGGCATGGGCGACGGCGTCGGCAGCCGGCTGGAAGACCTGGTGGACATCCTGGAGGCAGCGGCAGCAGCTGGACTCGAGCCGGAGCGGATCGGCTACTGTCTTGACACTGCCCACCTGTGGGGCGCTGGCTACGAGCTGGACGATCCAGATGGGCTCGATCGCCTGCTGATGCGATTCGATGCGCAGCTCGGTCCGGGATACCTGACCATGCTTCACCTCAACGACTCGCGCGCGACGCGCGGATCGCAGCGCGACCGGCATGAGCACATCGGGGCTGGACTCATCGGCGAGCAAGGCATGGCTGGGTTGCTCACGCACCCACGGCTGGCGGGCGTGCCCACCTTTCTCGAGACGCCCGGCATGGATCTCGGTTACGACCGAGTCAACATGGATCGCGTCCGACGCCTCATCGCCGGACGGGAGCTGCCACGCCTGCCAGCGCGTGCCTTCGCCGCCCGTAGCGCCCGACCAGTCCGCAAGCGGCGCAACGCCCGGGGCGCGGTGGTTGCTCAGCCAGAGATGGAGGAGGCGATCAGCGCGCCGTCGGACTGAACCGGAGGCGGCCGCTCGGAGCACCGTTCCGCTGCCGATGGACGCCCCCGTGCCTGGTACCAAGGGCCTATATCGATCGAGGGCCCAGGCGCAGAAGATGCTCATGGCACGAGTTCACGTGACCCGCTGGCGCGCACCAGAGCCGCCCGTGACGAACCGACGAGTTCCCGGGAGCCCCATGAGCCTCCAGAACGGGCGGGCCTTCAACGAATGGCTGCGTACACAACTCAAGGTCAAGAAGATGTCGCAGCGCCAGCTGGCGCAGCAGTCTGGCGTCGATCACTCGACGATCTCGCGGCTGGTGCGTGGCGATCGGACCCCCTCCCTGGGCACCGCCACGAAGCTGGCCCGCGGACTGCGCGAACTGCGCGATGAGGCCGACACGCCGCAGTACTTCGGTATGGTCTCAGCGGCCGCTAGTCATCCCACCGCCCGCATCGAGTACGCGCTGCGCGCCGATGATCTCCTCAACGAGCCCCAGGTGCGCCAGGTGATGGAGTACTACCTAGCGCTGCGCATGCGACGCTTGTCGATGCCGCAGAGCGGTCGGGTGGTTCGTGCCGTGTCAAACGAGCTGCCCAAGCGCAACTAGTCGCTAGGAGCCCGGCCGCGGAGTGCTGCCACGCGTCTTGGTCGAGACGAGGTAGACGATGCTCCCCAGCGCGATGACCGAGAGTACGCTGATGGCACGGTCGACGAGAACGATAGCGGCGGCCTCACCGCCCGTGGCCTGGTAGAGGCCCACGAGGATGCTGGCAACACCTGCTTCCACGATGCCCAATCCAGCCGGCGTCAGAGGGATGGCCGTCAGCAGCGAGGCGATGAGGGCCACGAAGAACGCCCCGCTGATGCCCAACGGGAACTCGAACCCGAGCGCCAGCACCACCAGGTAGAGGCGCATCGCCTCCGTCGCCCAGATGAGCACCGTGACCACGGCCAACAGGGGCACGCGCCGCGCTTCGATGGAGAAGACTCCCTCCTCGAATCGCTCGTAGAACTCCACAGCGCGCTTGGGAAGCGGCAGGCGGGTGATGATGCGCCGCCCGAAGTTCCGGACCACGAAGAGCCCGATGGCGAGTGCCGCCACGAACGCCAGCCCGATGCCGAAGATGATCCTCACCTCCGGTGACATGCCGTCGCGGAAGCTCCAGAAACCCGCCGCCAGGCCCAACAGTACGATGGTGAACAGGTCGAAGATGCGCTCGATGAAGACGGTGCCGAAGGTGCGGCTGAGCGAAACATCGAAGTTGAGCCGGAGCAGGTAGGCCCGGTAGACATCGCCCAGCTTGGCCGGCACCAGGCAGTTCACCAGCCAGCCGATGAAGATGATCTCCGTCGAGTCGCGCAGCGACACGCGCATGCCGGCACCGCGCAGCAGGAGGGCCCAGCGGTAGCCGCGGAGCGGGAAGCCCAGGTAGTACATGCCGAAGGCGGCCAGCAGCAGCAAAGGGTCGGCGCCGGTGATGGAGCCGACCAGCTCGTCGAGGTCTATCTCACCGACCGTGAGAGCGATGAGCGCGATCAGGATAAGCGGCAGGACGATGGAGATGATCGTGCGCGGATCGCGCAGTCGCTTGGACAGTGGTGCCGGTGCCTCGGCCCCTTGCTCGGTGACCAGCGGGAGGTCGACGACCGTCTCGTCGGGAGGTCGGTCCGGCTGGCCCTTCACGAAGGCGCCCGTTCGCGGCCCGCACCGCGCGCGACCACAGGGCGTCCATTGCCACGCATGCGTTGCACGAGTTTGGCGAACGGTGTCCAGCCGCGCACATAGAAGCTGGCGCGGCCGAGCACCAGGCGGGCACCGGCCAGCGCATCGCGCATCTCGGACGCGGACATGGGGTCGCCTGGCAGGACGGTGTAGGCCAGACCGAGCTCCTGCACCGTGTGAGCGTCCGAGGCGGCCACGCCCGGCAGCCCCTGCTGCACGGCGAAGGCCGCGGCGCGGACGTTCCCGCCACCGATGGCGCGTCCGTTGTGTGCCTCCACGAAGTCGACTCGAGCGGCCAGTTCGGCAAGGGCCTCTTCGGCGGATCCGATGCGCGATCCGCCGGAAGAGCGGAAACGGTCGAAGGGGTGCGGCAGCCCGACCAATCCGCCCTGCTCCCGGATAGCCGCCACGGCCTCGGCCACAGACAGGCCGGCGGGCACGGGCCGCTCCAGATACAGCCCGATGATGTCGCCGCCGGCGGTGCGTACCTCCTCGCCCACGATGACGCGCAGCTCCGGGGGCGCGAGGTCGCGCGCACGGAACGCGCCATCAAGGCGCTCGTGGTCGGTGATGGCCAGGTGCGTCAGGCCCCGTGCGACGGCCGCGCGTACGAGGTCGGCCGGCCGGCTCAGGGAGTCGAAGGACGCAGAGCTGTGGACATGCAGGTCTGCGAACGACGTGCCGGCCGGGTTCGCCGCCACGGTCGTCAGACGCGCTGCACGAGCGACTTCTTGAAGAAGTCGAAGTGCTCGAGCGCAAGGCCGGTACCCAGGGCCACGCAGTCGAGCGAGTTCTCGGCCACGTGACAGGGTACGCCGGTCACTTGGGTGAGCAACTTGTCGATGTTGCGCAGCAGGGCGCCGCCCCCGGACATGACCATGCCCTTGTCGATGATGTCACTGGACAATTCCGGCGGCGTCTCCTCGAGCACGGCACGAACGCTGCCCACGATCTGCTGGAGTGGTTGCTCCAGTGCCTCCATGACCTCGGAACTGGTCAGCGGGATGGTGCGCGGCAGGCCCGCGATGAGATCGCGGCCACGAACTTCCATGTGCAGTTCGCGTTCCAGCGGAAGGGCCGTGCCGATGGCGATCTTGACCTCCTCGGCAGTGCGTTCGCCGACCATCAGGTTGTACTTCTTGCGGATATACGAGGCGATGGCCTCATCGAAACGATTGCCGCCTACGCGCAGCGAGCGCGAGACGACGATGCCCCCCAGCGCGATCACGGCGATCTCACTGGTACCACCACCGATGTCGATGATGAGGTTGCCGGAGGGCCCGCTGATGGGCACGTTGGCACCGATGGCCGCGGCCAGAGGCTCCTCGATGAGATACGCCTCGCGCGCGCCGGCCTTGATGGCGGCGTCACGCACGGCGCGTTTCTCGACACTGGTCACGCCGCAGGGCACGCTGATCATCACATCCGGCTTGGTGAAGGAGCGGCCCGCCTTCTTGATGAAATAGCGCAGCATCGCCTCGGTGATGACGTAGTCCGCGATGACGCCGTCCTTCATGGGGCGGATGGCCGTGATAGCACCCGGCGTACGACCGATCATGTCGCGAGCCTCGTCGCCCACGGCCACGATGTGGTTGTCCTCGCTGACGGCCACGACCGACGGCTCCTGGATGACGATGCCCTTGCCCTTCACGTAGACGAGGATGTTGGCCGTGCCCAGATCGATACCGATCTTCATGTAGTCGTGACGTCTACCCTTCCGAGACGTGCGCGATCCGCGCACCGAGATCCAGGAACTTGCGCTCGATGTTCTCATACCCCCGCCGCACCTGGTGTGCACCGTGGATGACGCTCTCGCCCTGGGCGGCGAGGGCTGCCAGGATGAGCGAGGCTCCGGCCCGCAGGTCACTCATCTCGACTTCCGAGGCGCGCAGCCGGGAAGGGCCGGTGAGGGTGGCGTGATGATCGTCCACGATCTCCACGCGGGCACCCATGCGTGCCAGTTCCTCCAGCCACTCGAGTCGGTCCTCGAAGATCGCCTCGTGGATGCGGCTGGTGCCCGTGGCTCGACTCAGCAACACCGCCGTCGGCGGCTGGAGATCCGTGGCCAGCCCGGGATAGGGCGATGTCTCGATATCCGTGGCGCGGTAGGCATCGGGTTCGCTGCTGCCGTGGACTTCGATGGTGTCGCCATCACGCTGGAGTGAGACACCGACTCGATCCATGACCTCCAGGAAAGCACCCAGATGTGCTGCCGGAGCGTGGCGCACGGTTACGTGGCCGCCGGTCACGGCCGCTGCCACGATGAAGGTGCCGGCCTCGATGCGGTCGGCGATGGCGCGGTGGTCGGCACCGCGCAGCCGCCGGCGACCCTCGACTTCGATGGTGTCCGGCGCGCTGCGTACGATCTCCGCGCCCATCTTGCGCAGAAAGGCGATGAGATCGTCCACCTCCGGCTCCTGCGCGGCCGGCCGGATGATGGTGTGGCCGTCGGCCAGGGTGGCTGCCAGCATCGCGTTCTCGGTGCCCATCACGGTAACCGCCGGAAACTCGACGTGGCCGCCACGCAGACGCCCCGGCGCCTGCGCGAAGTAGTAGCCGTTCTTGTAGGAGACCTCGGCACCAAGGCGCTTCATGGCCTCGACGTGCAGGTTCACGGGTCGCCGCCCGATGCGGTCCCCGCCGGGGTTGCTGATGATGACCCGACCGAAGCGGGCCAGGAGCGGTCCCAGCAGGATGAAACTGGCGCGCATCTTGGCCGCTGCCTCGAGGGGCACGAAGAGCCAGTCCACGTCGCCCGCGGCGACCTCATACGTGTTGCGGGCGGGATGATCCACCACCACACCGAGGTCACGCAGCGTCTCGACCATGACGTGGACGTCGGCGATCTCCGGGACGTTGGTGAAGCGGCAGCGCTCGCCCGTCAGAGTGGCCGCAGCGAGCAACTTCAGAGAGGCATTCTTGCTGCCGCTCACGGGCACTTCACCGCGCAGCGGCCGACCGCCCTCCACGCGAAACGCTTCACGCTGGATGGGAGGCTCCTGGTATTCCCAGTGGAAGGGGCGGTCGTCAGCCATGGGGTTGGTCAGCCGCGCTGTCGCGGACCCTCACGTCGACGCCGCTCGGCCACGCGGATCCTGATGAGGGCGCGCTGCAGCGATGCCCGCGCCCGCGCCAGGTCGGCCGGTTCCTCGAAGCCCTCGGCCAAGGCGCGTTCCGCTTCGCGGCGCGCTGTCTCGGCCGACTCGAGATCGATCTCGGAGGCCATGTCAGCCGTCTCAGCCATGACCACGACCTTGTCGGGTCGCACCTGCAGGAAGCCGCCGGCGATGGCGAACGACTCCTCCGCGCCACCCTTGCGGATGCGCAGCTCGCCGAACCCAAGCGTCGAGAGCAGTGGCGCATGATGCGGCAGGATTCCCAACTCTCCCTCCGCCCCGGGACACACCACCGAGTCCACGTCGTCCTCATACGCCAGCCGCTCCGGCGTCACGATCTCCAACCTGAGCGGCATTACCTGACCCCCCTACCCAGCAGCGGCTGCGGGAGAGCTGGGCGGGAGGCGACGGGCAGGTGGCTGTTCCAAGTCGGAGCGAGCGACGTGGTGCGAGCAAGGATGGGCGCAGGACCCCGGCGGGTGACGCCGGTCCGTCGCGTCGGGCGTCGAAGGCCGTAAAGCCGCCGGAGGCGGCAGGCCGAGCGTCCGACCGCGGACCGAGCGCCAGGATGCGCCGGAGAACCTAGCCACTTCACGATTCGAGCTTGGCCGCGTTCTCGCGGACATCCTCGATGGTGCCCGCCAGGAAGAACGCCTGCTCCGGCAGATCGTCCGCGTTGCCCTCCAGGATCTCACGCGCCGAAGCCACGTTGTCCTTGATGGTCACGTACTTGCCCGGCCGGCCGGTGAAGACCTCAGCCACGAACATGGGCTGACTCATGAAGCGCTGCAGGCGCCGGGCACGCGAGACCGTGATCTTCTGCTCCTCGGAGAGTTCATCGATGCCCAGGATGGCGATGATGTCCTGCAGGTCGCGATAGGCCTGCAGGACGCGCTGGACCTCTCGAGCGACTTCGTAGTGATCCTGGCCCACGATGTTGGGATCCAGCACCGTGGAGGTCGAGGTGAGCGGATCCACGGCCGGGTAGATGCCCAGCTCGGTGAGGTAGCGCTCCAGGCGGATGGTCGAGTCCAGATGGCCGAAGGCTGTTGCCGGCGCCGGGTCGGTGTAGTCGTCAGCGGGCACGAAGATGGCCTGCAGCGAAGTGATCGATCCGGTCTTGGTCGACGTGATGCGCTCCTGCAGGCCGGCCATCTCCGTGGCCAGGTTGGGCTGATAGCCCACCGCGGAGGGCATCCGGCCCAGCAGAGCCGATACTTCCGACCCCGCCTGGGTGAAGCGGAAGATGTTGTCGATGAAAAGCAGCACGTCGCGGCCCTGATCACGAAAGTACTCCGCCATGGTCAGGCCCGTGAGGCCCACCCGCAGGCGCGCGCCGGGGGGCTCGTTCATCTGTCCGAAGGCCATCACCGTCTTGGCGATGACGCCCGACTCGGTCATCTC
>JALZLU010000060.1 GCA_030858685.1 Chloroflexota bacterium
TCGATCTCGCTGGCGGTCTCCGGGCTGGAGACCGATGGGCACCGCGTCAACCTCATCGACACGCCCGGTTACGCCGACTTCGTGGGCGAGATGATCGAGGGATTCGCGGCGGCCGACGGTGCGCTCCTCACCATGGACGCCTCAGGTGGCGTGGAGCCCGGCACGGAGCAGGCCATCGCGCTGGGCCGCCAGACCAACACCGCGGCAATCTTCGTGCTCACGCGCTGCGACCGCGAGAACGCCGATCCCAACGCCGCCCTGGACGCCCTGCGGGCGGCTTTCGGCAGCAAGATCGCGCCGCTTGAGATCGCTATCGGGGCGGCCGATTCGTTCCGCGGCTACGTCGATCTGGTGCACCGGCGGGCCTATCTCTTCGAGGGCGGCAAGCGCCAGGAGGTGCCCGTACCGGAGGACATGGCCGAGGAGGTCGCGCGCCGTCGGGACCAGCTCCTGGAAGCCGCTGCCGATGCCGATGAGGACGTGCTGACGAAGTACCTCGAGGGGCAGGAGATCAGCGACGCCGAACTGGAAGCGTGTCTGCATACGGGGGTCCGCGAAAGCGTGCTGGCCCCCGTGCTGCTCTCGTCGGCGGCCAAGGACATCGGCATCGAGGGGCTGCTCGACGCCATCATCCGGTATCTGCCCTCCCCTGGCGAGGAGCCGCCCGCCGCGGCGCTGGACGGCACGGGCGGCAGCGTGGAGGTGGCGCCTGATCCGGACGGTCCCGTGCTGGCACAGGTCTTCAAGACATCCGCCGATCCGTTCGTCGGCCGGCTCACCTTCTTTCGCGTCCTCTCGGGCCGCATCTCGTCGCACGACCATGTCTGGAATGCGGCGCGCGGCGAGGACGAGCGCATCGGCCAGGTGCTGCGTGTGCGCGGTAAGGAGCATGAGCCGGTCGGTTCCATCGGGGCCGGTGAGATCGGTGCCGTGGCCAAGCTCCTGCACACGGTCACTGGCGACACCCTCTCGCATCGGGACCACCCGCTGACCATGCCTGCTTTCGACTTCCCCGAGCCCACGCTGCCGGTGGCCATCGAGCCCGCCTCCAAGGCCGACCTGGACAAGCTCAGCACAGCGCTGGCTCGACTGGTGGAGGAGGATCCCACGGTGCGCGTCGAGCGATCGACCGCCACGGGCGAGCAGCTCCTCTGGACGCAGGGCGAGAACCAGACGGCCGTGAGCTGTGAGCGGCTCAAGCGCAAGTTCGGCACGTCGGTGGTGACGCGCGAGCCGCGCGTGGCGTATCGCGAGACGATCCGCGGCCATACCAAGGTGGAGGGCCGGCACAAGAAGCAGACCGGCGGGCGCGGCCAGTTCGGGCACGTGTGGCTGGAGATCGAGCCCAACCCGGGCGGCGGCATCGCCTTCGCCGAGAGGATCGTGGGCGGCGTCGTGCCGCGCCAGTTCTTCGCGGGGGTGGAGAAGGGCGTGCGCGACGTGGCCGAGAAGGGTCCTCTGGCGGGCTACCCCGTGGTGGACATGAAGGCAACGCTCTACGACGGCTCGTACCACAACGTCGATTCGGACGAGATCTCATTCCGCCAGGCCGCCGCGCAGGCCATGCGCAAAGGCATCCACGACGCAGAGCCGGCGCTCCTCGAACCCATGATGAGCGTGGAAGTACGTGTTCCCGAGGCGTATATGGGCGACGTCAATAGGGATCTGGCGACGCGCCGGGGTCGGGTCATGGGACTCGACCTGGATGGCGATCTGCAGGTCATCCGCGCCCACGTGCCGCAGTCCGAGCTATTCACGTACGCGACGGAGCTGCGCTCGATCACCGGCGGGCGCGGTCGGTTCAGCGCCAGCCTGGACGCGTACGAGGAGGTTCCCTCACACGTCGCGTCGAAGATCATCGAGCAGCATCAAAAGGACCTGGAGGCGAGCGGCGGCCACTGAAGGAAATGAGTCGCCTGAAGGTGACGACACGCCCGCGAGCGCCGACTCCTCAAGGCCGAGATGGCGGGGATATCGTGGCCAGCGCCTCTTTCAGATCGATCCGCCCCTCGTAGAGCGATCTGCCAAGGATCGCGGCGGCCATGCCCGCCTCAGCGAGTGTCCTCAGATCCTCGATGCTGGAGATGCCTCCCGACGCGATGAGGCGAGCGGCTGGGAACGCGGCTCGAAGCGCGCCCAGGGTCCTCTCGTCGGGTCCGCTGAGCATCCCGTCGCGCTCGACGGAGGTCACCGCGAACCACTCCATGCCCGCGGAGCTGAGTCGCTCGATGACGTTCCTGTGGTCGAGTCCCTGCGCGTCGAAGGCCCAGGCCGAACCGACGGCCAGGTCTCCGCGGATATCGATGGCCGCCACGATACGGTGCGGCCCGTGCTCTTCGATGAGCTCGCGCGCCAGGCCCGGATCTGCCAGGAGCGCAGTACCCAGGATCACCCGGTCGGCGCCTAGGAGGAGTATCCGTCGCGCGTCGTCCAGGGTCCGGATCCCTCCTCCGACCTGGCAGGGAAGGGAGACCGACGAGATGATCCGTTCCACCAGAGCGGACTGAGCGGGGCGGCCCGCGCGCGCCCCATCAAGATCGACCAGGTGCAGCCGGGAGGCACCCTCCCCCGCCCAGCGCCCGGCGACGGCCACCGGATCGCGTCCATGGACGGATTCTCGTTCGAAGTCTCCCTGCCGAAGCCGTACGACCATCCCGTCCCGAAGGTCGATGGCCGGTATCAACTCCATGGAGGCATCCCCGGCTTGACAGCTATCACGTCAACACTCTATCGTATTAGCATGCTACTACGCTCACATGGCAGCCCGGTGCCCTTCTCATGACCGGCGAGTGGCGCTCGCCGACGACGGACGATCTGCTCGATGCCATCGTCGCCCTGCCCGATCGTGAGGCCGCGGCGGTCTTCCTGCGCGACCTCTGCACCCTGCGTGAGCTGCATGACATGGCCCAGCGCTGGGAGGTCGTCCAGCTCCTCGACCGGGGCCGGCACTATGCCGAGATCTCGCGCGAGACCGGCGCCAGCACGGCGACCATCACGCGCATCGCGCAGTGGCTCAGGCACGGTACCGGGGGCTATCGCGACGCGCTCGACCGCGGCCAGGGCGTCGCGGCGCGCGAACGAGCACTTCCCAGCGCCGCCTCCGCAG
>JALZLU010000071.1 GCA_030858685.1 Chloroflexota bacterium
CGCAGCAGTGCCGCCTGGAGCGCCGCGAACCGACCGCTGCGTTCGTCTGCGTCGGCCTCGCCGAACCCGGCCAGCAACCGATCCACCAGGCTCGACTGATATCCGGCCACGTTGGACCCGCCTACGACGGCCTGACTCGACTGGAACAGAGGCGATGGGTCGGGATCGAGGCCCAGGTCGATCTCCAGCAAGGCCACATCGAACGATCCAGGTCGAAGGCGATCGGACACGAGCTCGTCCGGCGGCAGCGAGACCACGTGCACGTCGAGACCCAGCGAACGCCAGTCCTGGGCCACCATCTCGGCCACTGCCGCGTCGAGCGGCGCGGAGGCCTCGTCGCGGACGAGCAGCTCGATGCTCACGGGCTCGCTCGATCCCGGACGCAGCCAGCCGCCGGGTCCATCCATCCAGCCGGCTGCCGCGAGACCCGACCGGGCCGCGACCACGTCCACCGCCGGCTCGGGCACTGATGCCGAGTCAAGAAGCAAGGAGGCGGGCGAGACGATGCTCACTGCCGTCAGTCCGGACCCGGCGAACACGCTCTGGACGATCCGATCGCGATCGATCGCGGAGGACAGCGCGCGCCGCACCTGGGCGTCGCGCAGAGGCCCCGCCCCGAAGCGCAGGTTGGGCACGAGCACCAATGAGCGCGTGCCCGCGAATGCCAGCGCCTTCACGTCTGGGTCAGCCGCAAGTCGCAGCAGATCGTCGGGCAGGGGGCCGGCCATCGCATCCAACTCACCGCTGGCGAAGGCCGTCACGAGTGCCTCCTGGTCAGGGAACAGCAGGAAGCGATACCGATCGAGCTGGGCTCGCGCGCGAGGAGCGGAGCGCGGCGTCGGTTCCGGGATCGGCGCCGAGGATCCCGCGTCGTAGGCGGGCGGGCTGCCGCCCGGAGGAGCGCCCACTCGCTCCAACAGGACGGCCTCGTCGGACATCTCCAGGAGCGCGAACGGCCCATTGCCAACGGGACTCTGCCCGAACGGGTGCGCGGCGCGCTCCGATGGTGCCACGTCGGCCAGGAGATGCGCCGGAGTGATGGGCTGCCGTGCTAGAACCAACAGGTCCGAGAGAGTCGACTGGGTGCGAAGTTCCACCGTGAAGCGGTCGATCCGCCGTACCTCCATCTCGGTCGACGACTCATGGCTGAAGACCACGTCATCCGCGGAAACGTGTACACCGTCGTGCCAGCGCGCGTCCGGGCGCAGGTGGAAGGTGACGACGGAGCCGTCTTCTCCGACATCCCACCGCTCGGCCAGGTCGGGCAGGACCGTGCCGTCGCTCCCCGCCCGGGTGAGACCTCGGAAGAGCAGGCCCGTGACGGCACGCTCGGCGGGCGTCGTGGCGAACTGGGGGTCGAGGGTGCGCACCGGACCTACGATGCCCTCGCGGAACTCGTCGGGCTCCGGCGCGGTCTCGAGCGCCGCGAGCGCCGGGGTAGCGATACGATCAGGCGGCGCGGAGACGACCATGCCAGCGCCAAGGCCGACCATGGCCAGCAGGCAAGGGAGTACGACCAGGATGTCGAGACGGCGCATCAGGTGCCGGCTGGCTGTCCCGGCCTCGGGACCGTCTAGAGGACGCCGCGCGTGTCAGAGACGAGGAAGCCGATCATCGACACGACCGCGAAGAGGATGGCCAGCGCCACGGTGAACTGATACAAGCGCTTCTCGACGCCGCGCCGGCTGCGATAGACGGACGAGTCGCCACCGAATGTGGCCGACAGGCCGGAGCCGCGTGATTGGAGCAGGACGGCCGCCATCACACCGATGGCGACGACGATCTGGGCCATGCCGATGAGCGGATCCACTGGAGCGCGCTTCCTCCGTCGCTGGGGCGGGTCGTTGGGAGCCGGAAGGATAGCACGGCCTACCGTTGGAGCCCCGGCTCGCCCAGCAGTGAGCGGCCGGTCATACCCTCCCATGGCGACACGCCGATGATCTCGAGCAGCGTCGGCGCCACGTCCGCGAGGACGCCATCTTCCAGCCGCCGCCCCTCCACGGCCGTGCCCGCCAGCAGGAGTGGCACGGGATTCAGGGAGTGAGCCGTCACCGGCTGGCCCTGGGCGTCTCGCATCTCATCGGCATTGCCGTGATCGGCCGTGACGC
>JALZLU010000077.1 GCA_030858685.1 Chloroflexota bacterium
TCACGCAGGATCCAGAACGGGGCCGTGACGCGCCCTGAAACGCACGGAGGCGACCCGATGACGACCGAGAAGACCACCACCAGCGAGCGGACGAATGGCAGCACGAGCGGCGGCCACGATGAGGGCAGCAACCCGCTCGTGGGCGTCATGAACCAGGCGCAGGACGCTGCCCAGGCTACGGTCGGCGCGGTGCGCAACGTGGCGGGCACTGCTGCCGATCGGCTTCCGGCGGCCATGACCACTGCGCAGGATGTTGCCGGGCAGACGTCGCGGACCCTGGACGAACTGCCTGATCAGGCGCTCGTCGTGGGCACCAGCTTCTCGCTGGGACTGGGCATCGGTCTGTTCATGTCCGGGATGAATCGGATCTTCGTGCTGCTGGCGCTGGCGCCCGCTGCGGCTATGGCAGTCACGCTGGTCAATCGCGGAGGATCGAGCGAGCCGCTCGCAGCGGCACCGCGCAAGTCGACGGGCCCGGCCGCGGGCCGCTGACCACGGCCCACGCCAAGCCCTGGGGCAGACATGCTGATTCGCGTCCATCGCTGCCGGGTCCAGCCCGGGCGCGAGTGGGAGTTCAACCAGGGAATCCGTGACAGCGCCATCGCGCTGGCAGCGAAGATGGAAGGGATGGACTACAGCGCCTTCGGTCGCCGGCTGGACGGCGCGGAGCATCGCTTCATCAACGTCACCATCTGGCGCGATCTGGATGCTGTGCGGGCGCACGTGGGAGAGGACGTGCACACCCGACTCATCTTCGACGGTGAGGCGGATCTCATCGTGAACGAGGAGATCGAGTATTACGAGCTGATCGGTGCTCCGATAGACGAAGACGTCACGAACGACCCACTGTCAGTCGACGGCGATTCATCCCGCTAAACGAGCGAGCGACTTCTCACTCGGGCGTGTCACCCGACGATGGGTCCCTGGCCGAGGGAGCCGCGGCCACGGGAGCTTCGCCGGATGGCGCCTCCGCTTTCGCCTCCCGCGGCGGCGTATCCGTGCCCAGTTCGCCTTCGGTGTCAAGCACGTAGCCGATGCCCTGGAAGGTCCTGATGGGGCCGGGCTCGCCGGGTAGCGCTCCCAACTTGCGCCGTACGCGGCTTATCCACACGCGCAGATACTGCAGGTCGTCGCGGTACTCGGGGCCCCACACCTTGGTCAGCAGCTCGCTGTGCAGGACCACCTTTCCGGCATGAGCGGCGAGATGCTGGAGCAGGAGCCACTCAGTGCGGCTCAGGGGCACCAATTCGCCGGCCCTGCGCAACAGGCGGCGCTCCAGATCGATCTCGATGTCGCCGAAGGCCACGATGCCGGCACCCGGCGAGACGCCGCTGGCGCGCCGCAGGACGGCACGGACACGGGCCGCCAGTTCATCAGGGTGGAACGGTTTGGCGATGTAGTCGTCCGCCCCAAGGTCAAGGCCTTTGGCCTTGTCGCTCGTGGCACCCTTGGCCGTGAGCAGGATGACCGGCACGGGTCGCCACTCACGCAGTTGGCGCATCACCTCGATGCCGTCCAAGTCCGGCATCACGATGTCCAGCAGTACGATATCTGGCCGCACCTCTTCCGCCTTCTTCAGCGCCTCCTCGCCGCCGCTCGCCGTGACGACCCGAAAGCCTTCCTCCTGAAGGGTCAGCGCCACGAGCTTGGTGATGCGCGGCTCATCGTCGGCCACGAGTACAAGGGGTTGTGTCTTCACGCTTCCTCCACGAAGAGCGGTACCGCAGACCGGACGTCGCCTCGCGTTCCTGTCACCGCCACGGATCCGACGAGGCAGTCACTCACGATGTGTGCATGGGCAAGGGCTCACTTTAGCGCGTGCCGCATGCGGCGAAGCACCTCTTGCGGTATCTGGAATGCGCCTGCAAGGCGCGCCGGGCGGGCGGGCCGCCCGCCATCTTGCGCCGAGCCCACGATGACGTCGCGTCCGAGATCGCTCCTCGGCTACGATCGGCGCCCTACCTGGAGGTGTAGATGCGCTCGGAGGCACGGACCTGGACATGCGCGCACTCGGCAGTGCGTTGACCCACTCGCGCTCGTCGTACGCAGCGGCGCAGGTGCAAGCCCCCTGCAACCCCGCCAACCCTGGAAGGGGTGGCGAATCTCGCGTGGGACGCTTTACCGTAGACGAAGCCGGCTCCTTGGGGGGACGGGAGCACTCGCCGGGGGGTGGGTGCTCCCGCTTCCGGGGCCGGCTCCTTTCCTGAACGGCGCGATGTCGCTCGAGAGATACCGCCGCAAGCGGGACTTCACGGCCACGCCAGAGCCACCCGGAGGGATGGCCTCGGAGGCTGCCACGGGCGCGCGGCCACGCACCGGCTCGGGCGATCGGTTCGTGATCCAGCGTCACCGAGCCACCCGCCTCCACTACGACCTGCGGCTCGAGATCGACGGAGTGCTGATGAGCTGGGCGGTGCCCAAGGGCCCCACGCTCGATCCGGACCAGCGACGGATGGCGGTCCACGTCGAAGACCATCCGCTGGAGTACTTCGACTTCGAGGGCGTCATCCCCAAGCGCAAGTACGGTGCGGGAGACGTGATCGTCTGGGACTGGGGCACTTATCAGCCCGAGGACACCAGCGACCCCGGCGCGGCGATCCGCTCCGGCGAACTCAAGTTCCGGTTGCTGGGTCAGAAGGTGCGCGGTCGCTACACGCTGGTCCGCATCCACTCCAGGGACGCCGCTGAGGACGCCTGGTTGCTCATCCACAAGCGCGATGAGGAGGCCGTAAGCGGCTGGGACGCGGCCGCTCACCCAAGGTCGGTCAAGACCGGACGCACCAACGAGGAGGTCGCGGCTGACGGTCCCGCTCTCTTCATGGCCACGCCGCCTTCAGCGTCGGGTTCCGCTCTTGGCGACCAAGCTGGGGCGGGGCTGCCCGCGGACATCAAGACGTACGGCGTAGCGGCTCCCCTGCCAGCCTTCATCCCGCCCATGAAGGCGACCGCGGTGGACCGTGCCTTCTCGGACGCCGACTGGGTCTTCGAGCTGAAGCTTGACGGCTACCGCGTGGAAGCCGTCGTGTCAGACGGGCGTGTTCGGCTGTGGACCCGCAACCGGCAGGACGCGGCGCGCTACTTCCCGGATCTGGCCCAGACGCCGCCGGACTGGATCGCTGCCGGAACGGCCATCGTGGATGGTGAAGTCGTGGCTCTCGACGAGGAGGGGCGCTCCGACTTCAGCCGGCTCCAGGATCGCACTGGCATGCGGGGTTTCGCCTCGAAGCGGGGTGAGCGGCGCGCCAGGGGCAGCAGCAGCGTGGCCGAAGGACCGGTCGCTCCCCTCGTCTACTTCGTCTTCGACCTGCTCTACCTCGATGGCCGGTCACTGCTGGAGGTGCCCCTGGAGGATCGGAAGCGCATCCTGAAGGGCATCCTGCGTGAGGATCCCAGCGTCCGCTACGCCTCGCACATCGATACGGACGGCGAGGCATTCTTCAGCGCGGCCCAGGAACGCGGCCTGGAGGGCATCGTGGCCAAGCTGCGCCGTGGTCGCTACGAGCCGGACCGACGCTCCAACGCCTGGCTCAAGATCAAGATCCGGCAGGAGCAGGAGTTGGTGGTGGGTGGCTATGAGCCCGGGCAGGGCAGCCACGCGGATCTGGGCTCGCTCATCGTGGGGGTCCACGAGGGCGACCGACTGGTCTTCGCTGGGCAGGTGGGGAGCGGCATGGATGAGCGCACGCGGCGCGACCTCGTTGAGCGGCTGGATGCGCTACGGGTGGCCGCACCACCCTTCGCCGACCCACCGTCCATCCGCGCGGCACGCTGGGCAGAGCCGAGCATCGTCATCCGCGCTGCCTTTGCCGAGTGGACGCGCGACGGTCTCCTGCGGCAGGCCGCCTACAAGGGTGAAGCGATCGATCGTGAAGCCCGCAGCGTGATCCGCGAGCGACCGGTCCTCTCGACACCGGTCGTGGAGGCTGCCGAACGAGAAGCCATCCCCGAAGCGGAGGACGCCGGCGCAAGCGGCACCACGGCCCCGGCCCTGGCAAGCTACGCCCCAGCCGTGGCCGCGAGTGCGCAGGAACTGGCCGAGTTGGAAGCTATGGGTAAAGGCGGTTCGTGGGACGTTGGCGGGCACCGCGTCAACCTCAC
>JALZLU010000106.1 GCA_030858685.1 Chloroflexota bacterium
CCGCGCCCTCGGCAAGTGCTTGGCCGACACGGTCGGACCGGTGCCTTACCCGGAGATGTTCCCACCACAGGAGCACAGCGACAGCGACCATCTCCCCACAGCCGTGGCCCGCACGATGTTCATGAACACCGTCGATCGACCGGTCGCCGAGACGATCCTCCAGCGCCTGGAGGCGTCCGATGCCTCCCTGAGCGTGGCGCAGCTTCGTGTGCTCGGCGGGGCCATGGCGCGGGTACCCGCCGAAGCCACGGCGTTCGCCCACCGCATGAGCAGGATCATGGTGAACGTCGCCGCGTTCTTTGAGGGTCCTGAAGATCGGATCGGGCGAGCTGCCTGGGTCGACGACTTCGCGGCGGCGCTGCATCAGGGCGACGATGGCGCTTACGTCAACTTCCTCGGCGGCGAGGGTGAGGCCGGTGTACGCGCGGCTTACCCGGGACCCACATGGGACCGACTCGTCGAGATCAAGCGACGATACGACCCGAGCAACCTGTTCCGCCTCAATCAGAACATCACTCCCGCGCATGAAGTGGAGCCCGCCTGGTCGTCACTGCCTAAGTGGATGGGATCTAGGGCGCCTCGTCGAGCATGGGGATGTGCACGCCGCGCTCGTGCGCGACCTGGATAGCTCGTTCGTAGCCGGCGTCGGCGTGGCGCATCACGCCCGTACCGGGATCCGAGGTCAGCACCCGCTCCAGCTTCTCCGCGGCGAGATCCGTGCCATCCGCCACGACGACCATGCCCGCGTGCTGAGAGTAGCCGATCCCGGTGCCGCCACCGTGGTGGATGCTGACCCAGGTCGCGCCAGTGGCCGTGTTGAGCAGCGCGTTGAGGAGCGGCCAGTCGGCGATCGCGTCCGACCCGTCGCGCATGGCCTCCGTCTCGCGATTGGGTGAGGCCACGGAGCCGGCATCGAGATGGTCACGCCCGATGACGATCGGCGCGCTTACCTGCCCAGATCGCACCAGCTCGTTGAAGGCGAGTCCGGCTTTGGCTCGCTCGCCGTAGCCCAGCCAGCAGATGCGAGCGGGCAGGCCCTGGAAGGGCACCCTGTCGCGTGCCATGCGCATCCAGCGCGCCAGCGCCGTGTCGTACGGGAAGAGATCCAGGATCGCCTCGTCCGTGCGCTCGATGTCCGCGGGGTCACCCGACAGCGCGACCCAGCGGAATGGTCCCTTGCCCTCGCAGAAGAGCGGCCGCACGAAGGCTGGCACGAAACCCGGGAAGTCGAAGGCATCGGCCACCCCGGCCTCCCTCGCCTGCGCCCGCAGGTTGTTGCCGTAATCGAAGACGACCGAGCCGGCGCGCTGGAAGGCGAGCATCGCGCGGACGTGCTCGGCCATGGCTCGCATCGAGCGAGCGATGTAGACATCCGGCTGGCTCGCCCGCAGCGCCGCCGCGTCATCCAGCGAGATCTCGTCCGGGACGTAGCCGCCCAGAGCGTCATGCGCGGAGGTCTGGTCCGTGACCACGTCGAAGCGTTCGCCCGCCGCCGCCCAGATGGGCTCTATCTCAGCGGCGTTTCCGATGAGGGCGATCGACTCAGCGCGGGCCTCTGCCGCAGCCTTCCGGGCCCAGGCCAGTGCTTCCTCCGGCGCATCGGTGAGTCGGTCGACATAGCCGATCTCCGCTCGCCGACGCGCGCGCTCAGGGTCGACCTCGATGACCAGCGCCACCCCTTCGTTCATGGTCACGGCCAGCGGCTGCGCGCCGCCCATGCCGCCCAATCCGGCGGTGAGCACCACCCGGCCACGCAACGTGCCGCCGAAGTGCTGGCGGGCCAGCTCCGCGAAGGTCTCGTACGTGCCCTGCACGATGCCCTGCGTGCCGATGTAGATCCAGGAGCCGGCCGTCATCTGGCCATACATCGTCAGCCCCTGACGCTCCAAGTCGCGGAAGACGTCCCAGGTCGCCCACTTGCCCACCAGGTTGCTGTTGGCGATGAGCACACGCGGCGCCCACTGGTGGGTACGGAAGACGCCGACCGGCTTGCCGCTTTGGATGAGCAGCGTCTCGTCATCGGCCAGCCGGCGGAGCTCCCGCACGATGGCATCGAAGGCTTCCCAGGAGCGGACCGCCTTGCCCGTGCCCCCGTAGACGATCAGATCGTCGGGTCGCTCGGCCACCTCCGGGTCGAGGTTGTTCATGAGCATCCGCAGCGCGGCTTCCTGCTGCCAGCCGCGACAGGTCAGCTCAGTGCCGCGCGGAGCGCGAATGGGGCGGGGCCCGGCGGTCATGCCGCGGACCCGGGTGCGCCATCGAGCGTGGGGTTTCGCGGGTCGGCCGAAGTCCCTGACATACGCGGATGTGCGAAGCGTAAGCCAGCACCGATGGCCGCTCTTCGTCTGGCTGATCCGAGATCGAGCCGCTTTGTGGGCCCGACGCCTGACATGCGTCGCCCACGATGCGCATCTGACACGGTGACCGTCGCCTTCTTCCGGCTTAGGCTTCCGCTGAGAGAACCTGTCATGCAGAGGTTCCCGGAAAGGCCGCACGTAACCGTCGCCATCACGCTCGCACGATACGCCACGCGTATCACGCCGGTGACCCTGTCTTGGTGAGCACCACGACGGTCACTGCGGCGGGTGCTCGGCTCGCGTGGCGCATGATACGGACATGCCTGATGCCCACGAGGATGCCCGACCGGTCTCGCTGCTGAGCTGCACCGGGTGCGGGGCGAGGAACCGCATCCGACCCAGCGCCAGGGGCGTGCCGGCCTGCGGCACATGCAAGCAGACCCTGCCCTGGCTGGTGAACGCGACTGATGGCACGTTCGACTTGGAGGCCGCCGCCACCGTTCCGGTGCTGGTCGATCTCTGGGCACCGTGGTGCGGGCCGTGCCGTTTCGTGGGACCCATCCTGGAAGAACTCGCGCGGGAGTACGCCGGGAAGCTGAAGGTGGTCAAGGTCAATGTGGACGACAACCGACGCACCTCGGAGCGGTTCCGGGCCTACTCCATCCCGACCATGGTGGTGCTGAAGGGTGGGCAGCCGGTCGACCGGATCGTCGGCGCGATGCCCAAGGACCAACTGGTGAGACGGCTCGCACCACACCTGGCCAGGTAGAAGGGTCCTCGTCCGTTATCTGAGTACGTGACGGAACCTGTCCGGTTCACTGCCTACCCTCAGACCATGAACGCCCGTCGTCCAACGTGAGGAGTGTCATGAGCACACGGATCCAGGTGACCTTCGATTGCGCGGACCCAGACAGCCTCTCCCGCTTCTGGGCGCAGGCCCTTCACTACGTCATCCCCGATCCGCCCGCTCCGCATGCCAGTTGGGAAGATTGGGCCAGATCCGAGGGCATCCCGGAGGAGCACTGGAATGACGCGAGCGCGGCGGAGGACCCGGATGGCGCTGGGCCGCGCCTCTTCTTCCAAAAGGTACCCGAAGGCAAGGCGGCCAAGAACCGAATGCATCTGGACCTCAATGCCAGCCCTGGACCGGGGACTCCCTTCGCGGAGAAGAAGCGCCTGGTCGACGCGGAGGTGGCGCGGCTCAAGGCCCTCGGCGCGACCGACGAGCGCGGAGCCATCGAGGAACGAGGCTCCTACTGGGTCCGCATGAACGACCCGGAGGGCAACGAGTTCTGCGTCCAGTGATCGGTCGCCCGTGTGCCGTCATGTCAGCTCACGGCGCATGACGGGAAAGCGCGGGTCGTCCACGGCCGTGACGAAGCCGCATTCGTGCCAGAGAACGGGACGGCCGGCACTCGTCGCGTCCTCGGGAAGCGTCAGATCGGGATAGGACTCCACTGCCGCGAAGCCACGCTCCGAGAGGTCCTCACAAACCGCTTCTATCAGTGCCCGGGCGTGACCTTGCCGGCGCGCCTCGGGAGTCGTGGCGATGCAGGTGATGACCGCCGGTAGCGGTGCCTGTGGCAGCTGCGGGTACAGATCCCGCAACCGGATGGCCCGAGGATAAGCGGAGAGTGGCCCGAACTGCGCGTACGCCACCGCCGTGTCATCCAGCAGCAAGATCTTGGCGTAGCTGCCGAAGATGCCTCGCCCCCGATCGAGCAGACGGAGCTTGCGGGGCACTCCCTCGTGCATCGGCCGCTCGCGCTGCGAAGTCGGCGCGAAGGGATTGACGGCCGGCGCGGCGAACAGGTCCGGCTCGCCGCTGGTGTCCGATCCGAAAAGTCCAGCCGCTGCGCTGCCTCCTCGGCGTCCCTGCGCGGCGGCCAGGAAGGGGTTCTCGGGCTGTGCTTCGTCGTCAGGCGCGAAAGGGTTGAGCGACGAAGGTGGACGTGGCGCCGGCGGCCGGCCGCTGGCCACGGGCGCGAGCCACGACGGGCGAGCCGCCTTGGAGCCGCGGTCGGCATCCTCCCAGTAGTCGCAGGTACGGTGATCGAAGCTCGGGTCGGCGCACGGCGGGATCCGTCCGAAGGTTCCCGTGTCGCTGACATCGACGATGCGCAGACTGTCCACCGCCTGACTTTACTCTGACGGGCAGGCGTCGAAACAGAGGCTCCGGATGATCTCCTCGAAGACGGGCTGGTCGTCGCCCACCCGATCGGCCGCCGACACGAACGTGATGACGTACGCCTCACTGCCGCGGATCAGGATGTAGCTCTCGAGTGCGGTGGTGGGGACGGTCGTGCCTCCCGTGTCGACCTGTACCTGGAAGCGCAACCGCGCTGCTTCCCCCGCCGGAA
>JALZLU010000170.1 GCA_030858685.1 Chloroflexota bacterium
TGCCTTGCCCTGAAGCAGCCTCACACCGGCAGCGAACGTTCCGCTCTCCGGCGGCGCGTCGAGGCGGCGGTAGAGAGCCGCGGCCTGATGCGGATTCTCCCCGTAGCGCAGCCGCTCCACGCGCTCGAGCCGCAGATCCAGCGCGGCGGGGAACCGATCGGCGGCAAACGTGACGGGCGCCTCGCCCATCACGCCGGGCAGGACGCGCGCGATCGTCCCATCGTAGGCCGCCGTGTGCGCGAAGGCCTCCAGCGCGAGGGCGCGGCGCATCTCGTCGGGCGCGGTTCCGTCCTGCTGGAGAACGGCAAGCAGTTCCGGGTAACGCTGCGGGTCCGTGACGACGGCCACGTTGGCGTGATTCTTGGCTGCCGCCCGAACCAGCGTCGGGCCGCCGATGTCGATCTCCTCGATGAGCTCATCAGACGTGATGCCCGGCCGACGCGAAGCCGCCTCGAAGGGGTAGAGGTTCACGACCACCAGCTCGAACGGTTCGATGCCAGCGCCCGCCAGTTGCGCCCGGTGATGCGCCAGGCGCCGATCCGCCAGGACGCCCGCAGCGATCCGTGGGTGGAGCGTCTTGACGCGTCCGTCCAGCATCTCCGGCGATCCCGTCACAGTGCTCACGTCCGTCACAGCCAGCCCCACCTCGCGCAGGGCTCGGGCCGTGCCACCGGTCGAGACGAGCTCGAAGTCCAGGGCCGCCAATCCCCGCCCCAGGTCGCTCAGCCCGGTCTTGTCTGAGACGGAGATGAGGGCGCGACGGCGCCACGGCAGGTCCGACGCGCGCGCTGCATCGATGATCACCCGGCGACCATCCAAGCTCGCGGCCCCAGCGAGGATGAGTGCCACGGCCCGCGCCAGGAGTCGGTGCTCGACAGCATGGACTCGCTCCAGGAGCGCGTGGCGATCGTCCGCCGGCAGGATGGGCACCGCCTCCTGCTGGACGATGGGACCGCCATCGAGGGTGGCATCGACCAGGTGGACCGTGACGCCGGTCAGCCGGACGCCGGCTGCCAGCGCATCACCGGCCGCGTCCGTTCCGGGAAACGCGGGCAGGAGGCTGGGATGGACGTTCAGGATGCGGTCCGGGAAGGCCGCCAGGGTCGCCGGGCCGACCACGCGCATGAAGCCGGCCAGCACGACGATGTCGGGTCCGGAGCCGGCAAGGGCGGCGGCCAGCGCGGCATCCCACGCGCCGCGGTCGGGATAGGCCGCGGGTGCCACGAGCGCGGTCGCGATGCCGGCCGAACGTGCCGTCGCCAGTCCGCGGCACTCGCGATCGGCCAGCACCAGCGTCACCGTCCCGCCAAGCGTGCCCTGGCGCTGCGCTTCGAGAAGGGCCCCGAGGTTGCTCCCCTCCCCCGAGACGCACACGGCGATGCGCTTCACGGCAGCTCCACGTAGCGCGAGGGCCCGGCGATGGACGCCGGGACGACCTGCCCTATGCGCCAAACCTCGATATCCCGCGCCTCCAGGAACGTCAGCACGGAGTCGGCTGCCTCGGGCTCCGTGACGACGGCCATTCCCACGCCTGCGTTAAGGGTCGCGCGCAGCTCCGGCCCGGCGAGCCCGGCACGCTCAGCGACCAGCTCCACGATGGGCGGCACGGGCCAGGCACGCGGCGCCACGGAGATGCCCCCATCTGCCCCCACGGCTCTGGGCAGGTTGCCGGGCAGCCCACCACCGGTGATGTGCGCCAACCCGCCGATGCGGAAACCATGCTCCCGGGCTGCCTCCAGGAGCGCCAGGATGTCCGTCGTGTACAACCGCGTCGGCGTCAGTAATGCCTCCCCGACGCTGCCGCTCGTTCCCAGACCATCATGGAGGTCCAGCAGCCGGTCAGCCAGGAGCGCGCGGACAAGCGAGTAGCCGTTGGCATGAAGACCGGACGAAGCCAGGCCGATGACGATGTCTCCAACCTGCGTGGCAGTACCGTCCACCAAGCGGTCTCGGTCGACCACCCCCAGGCAGAAGCCGGCCAGGTCGAAGGCGTCGGCGTCCATGAGACCGGGGTGTTCGGCGGTCTCACCACCGACCAGCTCGCAGTCGATGGCCTGGCAAGCGCGGGCGATGCCGGCCACGATGGTGGCCACTCGCTCCGGATCCACACTTCCCACCGCGAGATAGTCCAGAAAGGCGAAGGGGCGCGCGCCATGGCAGACCACGTCATCCGCGCACATCGCCACCAGGTCCTGTCCGATGGTCTCGAGGCGGCTCATCCGCCGCGCGATCTCCGTCTTGGTACCCACGCCGTCCGTGGCGGCAAGCAGCAAGGCGTCCACGCCCGGACGCGAGGGCCGAGGCAGGGACAGCGCAGCCGCGAACCCGGACGAGCCGGCCAGCAGGTCCGTTGTCCGGCCGATCCGCTCGCGCAGCAGTTCCACGGCGCGATCACCCGCCGCCACGTCCACGCCCGCCTCGGCATAGGCCTTGCGCACCGGGGCTCTCACCCCGCGCGAACGGCTGACGACGGCTCGAGCACCCATTTGTGCGACTCGGCGTCGTAGGGCACGGGCACCGGGTACTGCCCATCGAAACAGGCGAAGCAGAAGCGCTCGCGCGGGAGGCCGATGGCATCCAGCACGCCGCCGATGGACAGGTAGGCCAGCGAATCGGCGCCCACGAAGTCACAGATGCCAGCCTGGTCGAGGCGCGCCGCGATGAGCTCCGTCTCGATCTGCGTGTCGATGCCGTAGAAGCAGGGATGGTGGATGGGCGGCGCGCTGATGCGCAGGTGAACCTCGGCCGCACCGGCCTTGCGCAGCATCTCCACGATGCGCCTGGTGGTGGTACCGCGCACGATCGAGTCATCGACCACGATGAGGCGGCGTCCGCGCACCTGGTCGGGCAGCGGGCTCAGCTTCACGGTCACACCGCGCTGGCGCAGAGCCTGGCTGGGCTGGATGAAGGTGCGACCGGCATAACGATTCTTGACGATGCCCTCCCGATACGGGATCCCGCTGCGTTCGGCATAACCCGCCGCCGCCGCCGAGCCAGTGTCCGGCACGGGCATCACCAGATCCGCCTCGACCGGCGCCTCGGTGGCCAGCTCCTCGCCCATCCGCCGCCGGACCTCGTACAGGTTGCGCCCGACCATGAACGAGTCGGGTCGCGCGAAGTAGATCAGCTCGAAGACACAGAGCTGCTCGCGACCCTCGGCGAAGCGGACGGATCGCGGCCCACCGGGCTCGCCCAGCACGACCATCTCGCCGGGCTCCACGTCGCGCACGAAGGTGGCGCCCACGACCTCCAGGCCACACGTCTCCGAGCTCAGCACCCAGCCGTGCGTGCCATCCGCCTCGGCCGGCAGGCGGCCCAGGACCAAGGGACGGATGCCGAACGGGTCGCGGACGCCGATCACCCGCCGCTCGTCCATGACCACCAGCGAGTAGGCACCCTTCACGCGCGGCAGCAGCGCCGCCAGCGACTCGACCAGATCCGCCGCCGCTTCCCCGGCGAGCAACGCCGTGAGCAGCTCGGTGTCGCTCGTGCCGACCATCGCGCCTGTGCCAGCGTCCAGCTCTTCCATCAACTGGCGCGTGTTGACGAGGTTGCCGTTGTGGCCGAGGGCAACGGTGCGCCGCGGCCCCAGGCGGAAAGCCGGCTGGCTGTTCTCCCAGACCGTGGAGCCGGTCGTGGAGTAGCGGCAATGCGCGACGGCACGGTCGCCGCGCAGCGAGGGCATGCGCCGATCGTCCAGGACCTGCGCCACGAGTCCCAGGTCCTTGTAGACCATCACACCGGTGCCATCACTGACCGCCAGTCCGGCCGACTCCTGACCACGGTGCTGGAGCGCGAACAGACCCAGCGCGGCCAGCGGGGCAGCCTCCCGGCCGGGCGAGAAGACGCCCATCACGCCGCACACGTCAACCGGCCTCGCCAAGCGCGCGCGGCAGGCCCGCCTGCCAGGCGTGGCGCAGGACCGCCAGCGACTCATCGACCTCGTCGGCCACGCCCGCGCCGCGGCCCTCCGCCTCACCCGTGGCACCCTCGCCCATGAGCTTGATTCGCAGCCGATCGCCGCCGACCGTGCCCAGGCGCCGCATAGGCAGTGCGTGCCGGCGCGCCAGGGTCTGCAACTCGCTCCAGGCATCCGCCGCCGCGGTGACCACCACGCGCCCGGGCCCCTCACCGAAGAGTTCGGCCGCCGGCGCGGAGCCGACAGACACGTGCAGGTCCGCGCCGATGTCGCCCCACATCGCGCACTCCGCCAGCGCTACGGCCAGCCCACCGCCGCTCACGTCCTGGGCGGAGCGCAAGACACCGCACGCCGCGGCTTCCGGCAAGAATGCCAGCAACGCCGCCTCGCGAGTCAGATCGACGCCCGGCGGACGGTCGTCCGACACGCTCCCCGCGTGCTCCGCGTAGATCGAACCAGCCATGCCCGGGACCGTCTCACCGAGCAGCGCCACCAGGTCGCCTTCCGTCTGGAAGGCGGGGCTCAGGCGCCTCTCGACATCGTCGAGCAGTCCCACGATGCCGATCTGCGTGGTCGGTGCGATGGCGCCCTCCATCGACTCGTTGTATAGGCTCACGTTGCCGCCCGTGACCGGCAAGCCAAGCGCGCGGCACGCGTCCCCAAGGCCCCGTACCGCCTCCTGGAGACGCCAGAGCTCCTCAGGGCGCTCCGGATCACCGAAGTTGAGGCAGTTCGTGACGCCCAGCGGCCGGGCACCGGTCACGGCCACGTTCCGGGCGCATTCGGCCACGGAGGCCGTGGCGCCCAGATACGGGTCTATGATGCCGATACGCGCGTTGGCATCCGTGGCCATCACCAGCGCCTTTCTCGTGCCCTTGATGCGGATGACGGCCGCGGCGCGTTCGCTGGCCTCGATCGTGTCCGCGCCCACGGTCGCGTCGTACTGCGTGGTGATCCAGGCGCGACTGCAGAGGTTCGGATCGCCCAGCAGCGCCACGAGCACCGCGCCTGGGTCCATGCCGCGCTCCGGGAGGCCGTCGTGCGACAGTTCCGGCGCACCCGGGGCGGGCGCCTGGCGGCTGTGCGTGGGCGGCCTCGCCTCGCGCTCATAGACGATGGCCTCACTGGTCAGGGCGTGTGCCGGGATGCGCGCAAGCTCCTGCCGCTCCCCTGAGGCGCGCGACACGACGGTCACGTCGCCGTCAGCCGTGACGCGCCCGATGACGGCCGCCGGCAGGCCCCAGCGAGTGCAGATCGCCAGCACGGCATCGAGACGATCCGGCCGCACGATGGCCAGCATCCGTTCCTGCGACTCGCTGATCATCAGCTCGAACGGCGCCATGGCCTCCTCGCGGCGTGGGATGGCGTCCAGATCGACTTCGATGCCCGTGCCGGCACGGTCGGCGGTCTCGGACGTGGCACAGGTGATGCCCGCGGCGCCCAGATCCTGGAGTCCCTCCACGAGGCGCTGCTCGATGAGCTGCAGACTTGCCTCGATGAGCAGCTTCTCCGCGAAGGGATCGCCGACCTGCACGGTCGGGCGCTTGGCAGCGTCCGAACCATCGGCCGCGCCAAAGGTGGCGCTGGCCAGGACGGATGCACCGCCGATGCCGTCGCGACCGGTGGTCGAGCCGAAGAGCACGGCCAGATTGCCCGGGCCGGGGGCCGCGGCACGCGTCAGGTCTGCCTCCTGAAGCAGCCCCACGGCCATCACGTTGACCAGCGGGTTCGCAGCGTAGGAGGGATGGAAGACGAGCTCGCCGCCGACGGTCGGCACGCCCACGCAGTTGCCGTAGCCGCCCACTCCGCGGACCACGCCGCGCACCAGATGCCGCGTTCGCGCGTCTCCGGGGTCACCGAACTTCAGCGCATCCAGGATGGCGATCGGCCGCGCACCCATGGTGAAGATGTCGCGCAGGATGCCGCCCACCCCGGTGGCCGCGCCCTGGTAGGGCTCCACCGCGCTGGGATGGTTGTGCGACTCCAGCTTGAAGGCCACGGCCAGCCCACCGCCGATGCGCACCACGCCGGCGTTCTCGCCCGGCCCCGCCACGACGCCCTCTCCCGCCGTGGGCAGCGTGCGCAGCAGCGGACGCGAACTCTTGTAGGAGCAGTGCTCGCTCCACATCACGCTGAACATGGCCAGTTCCAGGTCGTTCGGATCGCGCCCGAGACGGGAGCGGATCTCACCGAGCTCGTGGTCCGTGAGGCCGAGGACGCGGTGCAGAACGGGCCGAACGGCCGGCTCAGAGACGCTCATCAGGCCGCCACGCCTGTCTCGGAGGCAGCCGCCGCACTCGCCAGCAGCGACCGGAAAAGCAGCAGCCCGTCGTCCGAGCCCAGCAGCGCCTCCGAAGCACGTTCCGGGTGCGGCATCAGCCCGCACACATTGCCCTGCTCGTTGAGGACACCCGCGATGTCGCGTGCCGAGCCGTTCGGATTTCCCTCGGCGCCCGCATAGCGGAACAGGACTCCGCCGCGTGCCTCCAAGGCGTCCAGCTCCGGCTCGGGCAGGAAGTAGCAGCCCTCACCGTGGGCGATGGGCAGGCGCAGCATCGCTCCAGCCGGCACGGCCATCGTGAAGGGGGTGTCGTGGTGCTCCACGGACAGCGTCACCCAGCGATGCTCGAAGTGCAGGGACGCGTTGCGCAGCAATGCCCCCGGCACCAGACCGGCCTCGGCCAGCACCTGGAAGCCGTTGCAGATGCCCAGCACCAGCCCGCCACGCTCGGCGTGGTCGCGGATCGCGCCCATCACCGGGCTGAAGCGCGCCAGCGCCCCGGCGCGCAGGTAGTCGCCATAGGCGAAGCCGCCGGGTAGGACCACCAGGTCGACTCCATGCAGGTCCGGATCCGCGTGCCACAGCAGCTCCGCCTCCATGCCCGCGAGGCGTGCCGCGTGGAGCGCGTCGCGGTCACAGTTCGAGCCCGGGAACACCACGATGCCGGCTTTCACGCCGTCGCACCCACGGCGTCGACCCTCTCCGCGGACCAGCGCTCGATGAGCGGGTTGGCCAGCAGTCCTTCCGCCAGTCGCTCCACCACGCCGCGCGCCTCGGCTTCGTCGGCAGCCTCGACGGAGAGCTCCACGCGCCGCCCCACGCGCACCTGAAGCACCCCATCGAGACCGAGGTGACCGAGAGAAGCCTCGACAGCCCGACCCTGCGGATCGAGGATGCCCTCCTTGGGCATGACCGACACGGCGAACCGGTACGTGGTCATACGTCGATACGGTCCTCCCGCAGATAGCCTTCGAAGGAGCCACCGGTGATCCGCTCGTAGGCCTCGACATACCGGGCACGGGTGCCCTCGACCACCTCGTCCGGCAGGGTCGGGCCGGGCGGGGTCTTGTCCCAGGGCTGCGTCTCCAGCCAGTCGCGCACGAACTGCTTGTCGAAGGACGCCTGGGCGCGGCCGGGCTCATAGGCAGCTCTGTCCCAGAAGCGACTCGAGTCGGGCGTCATCACCTCATCGATGAGGATGAGCGAGTCGCCACCATGGCCGTCGTCGACAAGGCCCAGCTCGAACTTGGTGTCGGCCAGGATGATGCCGCGTGCCTCCGCATGGCTAGCCCCGAAGCGGTACAGCGCCAGCGCGATTTCGCGCGATCGCTCAGCGACCTCCGCCCCCACCAGCGCGACCACCGCGTCGAATTCGATGTTCTCGTCGTGGCCCACCTCGGCCTTCGTCGAGGGCGTGAAGAGCGGCTCCGGCAGCCGGTCACTTTCGCGCAGGCCGGCAGGCAGCGGGATGCCGCA
>JALZLU010000238.1 GCA_030858685.1 Chloroflexota bacterium
GCATCAACGTGGTCGGCGAAGGCGATCGAGGACCGGTCGGCGTCGGCCGACTCGAGGCCCGGCAGCGTCAATGCGGTCACGTCATGGCCGTCGCTGTGCAGCGCCTCGGAGACCTCGTCCCACGCCCAGGCCCCGAGCCAGAACCCCGGGACCAGGATGATCGGTGCAGAAGTCGTTGCCTGGTGCTCAGCCATCTCTCTCTCCTGTTCGTATGCTTGCGTCGAAGTCGATGCGCATCACCACCCGGCGGGGCGTCGGGTGGCTGACCTGGGCGAAGCCGGCGGCCTCGAAGATGCTCCGACTGCCGACGTGGATCTCATCCCAGGCGATCTCCTGGCCGGGCTGCGTGATCATCGGGTATCCCTCCAACGCCCGGGCGCCGCGCCGCCTGGCGTGGTCGACCGCACCCCGCACGAGCGCTCGGCTGATGCCACTCCCCCGAAAACCCGCCCGGACGAAGACGCACGTCACCGCCCAGATGCTGTCGTCCTTCCTGTCCTCGGTCCGGCCTTCCCACGGCACGCGGTAGACACGCGCCAATCCGGCGTAGGCGGACCGCGGCTCGACCGCGCACCAGCCGACGGGTGCGCCGTCGAGGTACGCGACCACGCCACTTGTCGTGGCTGCATCGGGTGACCCGCAGTTCGCCTGCTCGCGCAGCCGGGCGGCGCGCTCCTCGGCAGGGAACTTCGAGAAGGCCTCCCCAGGCGCGAGCTTGTAGCGCTGGCACTGGCATCTGGCGGCGGACCCGCGCATACCGAAGACCGTCTGCAGATCGTCCCACGACGCCAAGTTCGCGGGCACGATCGTCACGTCAGGGATCGTCATGCCGCCGCGCTGCTGGCCGCGCCCGGGCCATCGGCTCGCCCCGCCCAGCGAAGCACACGCAGCGCGCGGAGGGTGATCCATCGGCTCGGCTGGCCCTCGGACTCCTCGAAGTCGACGAGCAGCTGGTCGTGGTACGCGTGGTCCAGTGGCCAACGGCCGTCAGCGTCCCGCTTCGACTCAAGGATGTCGAGCGCCTCGGCCATCCGCTCGTCCGGCGCGGGCCGGCTGCTCCGCAGGTAGTCGAGGACGCGGGCGACGTCGTAGAACCACCCGTTCGGGAACCCGAGATGGAGCCAGCGCTTCTGGGGGATCTCGCCGTCGGACAGACGGCGGAGGAGGCGCCGCTCGAGCAGGTACTCCTCGCCCCGGACTCGGGCAGCCGCGACGTCGCCGTTGGTCCCAGCGGACCTCTCGTACTCCAGGAGGCCTTCCAGGACGTTCAGGGTGGAATCGAACGACCCTCGCGTAGAACCGTTCTCCTGCTCGCAGTTCCAGCCGCCGTCCGCCATCTGCTCCGTCAGGAGTCGCTCGACGATGCCGTGCACGTCCTGGCCGAAGTAGGCACCGGTGGCGACCGCGCGTCCGTTGATGCAGGGCTCGACCTCGCCCTCGAAGAAGCGGAGGTTCGGGTCGTAGTCCCAGCGAGCCGCCTCGTGCACCGGCGCGATGGCCCGCTTCGCCTCCTCGCTCGTGGGATCGAGGCCGAAGAGGCGCAACAGGGTCAGCGTGGCCTCCGTGGAGATCCACTGGGGGAAGAACGTACCGCCGCTCCATCGCCCGTCCAGTTCCTGGGCGGCGAGCAGCTGGGCGCCCCAGCCCTCGCGCGCGACCCGGGCCCGTTCCGCAACAACCCCCTCGGAAGGCTCATCGGTGAGACCGCGCATGACCTGCCAGCGGATGGCGGGGTCGGAGTCGAGCAGCCAGTCGATGACATTCATGCGGATATCGTGGCCTCGCTAAGTGACAGGTTGCGGCAGGAATGTAGTGGAATGTCTGCGACGACCGCGCTGCCGTCACCCCGAGATCCGTCACAGGAGCCGAAATGAGCAACACGTCCATCCGCCCCGCCTACGAGATGTGGCCGCAGTATGCCCGGCGTCTCCGGGAGGTAGTGGCCGGGATGACCGACGAGCAGCTCGCGATCCGTCCATCGACCGGAGGATCACCGATGTGGGCGACCGTCGGCCACATCGCCGGGGTGCGCGTGTACTGGTTGTGCAATGTCGTCGGTGAAGTCGGCGCGAACGAGACGCCCTTCACGGATGTGGCGCACACCGGCTGGGAGGATGATCTCGACCATCCGCGCAGCGCCGACGAGCTCGGGAGTGCCCTCGAATTGACGTTTCGCATCATCGAAAGCTGCCTCGACAGATGGACCTTCGATCGGCTCGCCGACACGATCCAGCGCGACTACCAGGGCACCATCCAGATGCACAC
>JALZLU010000265.1 GCA_030858685.1 Chloroflexota bacterium
GCCCAGCGCACCTTCGAACGGGTGCGGCGCATCGAGCTGCAACTCGGTGTGGAGCCCTCGCACTACGAGCCCGGTGCGCGACCCACGGGCCACGCACCGACGACCGGCGCCGACTCAGGCGCGGCCACGGGTAAGACGGGGGAGCGCGAGGCGGTGCGGCTCTGAGCCCCCAGGTCACCGTGGATCGCGAGGGGACGGTCACGGGGAACACCTACGACAAGTACGGCTCCACCAACCCGGTGGTCAAGCGGCTCATGGCCCGCTTCCACGGCACGCTGGCCGAGCTGTTCGCCCGTGCCGACCCGCAGTCGCTGCTGGACGTGGGCTGTGGCGAGGGCGTGCTGACCCACGAGTGGGCCGTGCGCCTGCGTGATCGACGGGTGGTCGGCATCGACCTCGACGATCCCCAGCTGCACGCGCAGTGGGAGGGCCGCCGCGCGCCCAACCTCGACTACCGCGTGATGAAGGCGCAGGAGCTGCCCTTCGCCGACGGCGAGTTCGACTGCGCGACGGCCATAGAGGTGCTGGAGCATGTGCCCGACGCGGCGCATACGGTCGCGGAGATGGCCCGCGTGGCGCAGCGCCACCTGCTGGTCTCCGTGCCGCGCGAGCCCATGTGGCGCATGCTCAACATGGCGCGGGGCGCCTACCTCAAGGAGCTGGGCAACACGCCGGGCCACGTGAACCATTGGTCCAAGCGGAGCTTCGTGAAGCTCCTCTCTCGCCACGGGACGGTCGTCGAAGCGCGCTCGCCCTTCCCGTGGACGATGCTGCTTGTCCGCCTCTAGCGCCGGTTCCTACGGTCGCGGCGCGCGGGTCCTGAGCATCGGGCTGGCGCTGACGGGCGTCGTCACCCTGGCCTACTTCGTCCTGGCCACCTACGCGCTGGAGCGCCGGGACTACGACGCGATCTCGCTGCTGTGGTCCATCACCTTCATCGTCGCCACGGTCATCTACCGCCCGATCGAGCAGCTCCTGGCGCGGACGGTGGCGCGCGGGCACACGTTCGGCCGGGTGCCCGCGCTCATCCAGGGAGGCTTCGCGCTGGGCTTCCTGGTCGTCGCGCTGGTGCTGCGCGGGCCGCTGATCGACCTCTTCGACGGCTCACAGGCCCTGTACTGGATCCTGGTGGCCGCGGTGCTGGCCTACGCGGCCAGCTACTTCGCCCGCGGCTACCTGGCGGGCAGCGGGCGCTTCGAGCTCTACGGAGGCCTCGTGTTCGTGGAGGCCACCAGCCGGGTGCTCTTCCCCCTGGCCGTGGTGCTGGGCTTCGCGACCGGGCAGACAGCAGTCGCTCTGGGCATCGCCGCCGCGCCCGTCCTCTCGCTGCTGGTCGTTCCGTGGGCGCTGCGCCGGCGGGCCCGGCCCGCGGAGGCAGCCCAGGAAGGCCTCTCCCTGCGCGCCGGCTCGGGCTTCGCAAGCGGCGTGCTGGTCATCATGGCCGCCGAGCAGACCCTCATCAACGCCGCGGTGCTCACCACCCAGGCCACCGCACCGATGCTGGTCGGCGTGGTGTTCAACGCGCTGCTCATAGTCCGCGCGCCGCTGCAGCTCTTTCAGGCCGTTCAGGGCTCGCTGCTCCCCCACCTGGCCACGGCGAAGGCGCAGGAGTTCGCCCGCGCGCTGCGGGTCACGGTCCTGGCCATCGCCGCCTTCGCCGGGGCCGTCGCCCTGGGCCTGCTGGCCGTCGGGCCGCTGGTCATGGGCGTCTTCGACATCGACTACGACTACGGCCGCCTCGGGCTGGCGGCCCTCGGGCTGGGCATGGGCTTCCACCTGGTCGCGGGGACCTTCAACCAGGCCGCCCTGGCCCGCGATCGCGCCGGCCGGGCCGCCGCCGCGTGGGTGGTGGCCGCCGTGGCCTTCGTCGTGTGGCTGCTGCTGCCCGTCGTCGAGGACCCCGTCCTGCGGATGGAGGTCGGCTACCTCGGCGCCGCGGCCGGTCTGGCGGCCATGCTCGGGATGACGCTGCGTGGCGGCGGGTAGCCTCGATCCCCATGGCCGTCGGGCTCATCGCCGCTCTGGCGCTCGTGGTCGCC
>JALZLU010000234.1 GCA_030858685.1 Chloroflexota bacterium
GGGCATCGAGGTAGACGACCAGGTCAGGGCGGGGATAGAAGCGCCGCAGCAGCAGGCCATGCGCGCGGTCGGCCAGGCTGCGACCGGCCCGCGAGGCGACGTCACTGGCGAGGTAGTCGTAGAGGTAGTGGCGGTCGTACACGATGAGGTAGCCGCGGAGGTCGTAGCCGAGCGCCACCAGGGCGCGATACCACTCCTCGCCCAGCCAGGCCATGAGACGCAGGGCCGAGTAGGCCTCGCTCGCGATGCCCCGGCGCGTGCCTCCGGCTGGCCTCTGGCGCTCGAGTCCGGACGTCGCCTGCGGGCGGGCCCTGCGCCGGCGCTTGAGCACCATGGCCAGGCGCGTCGTGGGCAGCATCACGCCGCTGCTCTCGAGGTTGACGCCCATGTAGAGGTACCGCGCGCGGGTGGGCAGAGCTCGGACCAAGTCGCGCGCGATGGTGGACTTACCGGCACCGTCAGGTCCGATCAGGGCGACGCTCTTCACGCGAGCTGGCGGCCGATGCCCTCGAAGGTGTAACCCATCGCACGCATGTTCCGTGGGTCTAGGACGTTGCGGCCGTCGATCAGCACGGGTTGGCGCATGCTCGGTTGCAGATTGGCCCAGTCCAGGTTGACCAACTCCGGCCACTCAGTGACCAGAATGGCCGCGTCTGCTCCCATCAGCGCGGCTCCGGCGCTGATGCAGACCTCGACGCCGTGCAGCTTCTCGCTGTCATTGACCACAGGGTCGTAACCCCGCACGGTGGCACCCTCGGCCAGCAGCCTGCCCACCAGCACCACGCTGGCCGCCTCGCGCATATCGTCCGTACCCGGCTTGAACGCCAAACCCAGGAGCGCTACCTGCTTGCCCTCGAGGCTGCCCAGGTGCTTCTTGAGCTTGTTTATCACGCGCCGCTTCTGCAGCTCGTTGACCTCGATGACGGAGGTCAGCAACTGGAAGTGGTAGCCAGAATTTCCGGCCAGCTGCTTCAGCGCGGCGACATCCTTGGGAAAGCAACTGCCCCCATAGCCGATGCCGGCGCGGAGGAAGGCCGGCCCGATGCGCGGGTCCATGCCCATGCCGTGCGAGACCACGTCGACGTCGGCGCCGACCTCCTCGCACACATTGGCGATCTCGTTGATGAAGCTGATCTTGGTCGCCAAGAAGGCGTTCGACGCGTATTTGATCATCTCGGCCGAGGCGACACTGGTGCGCAGGATGGGTGCCTCGAGCGGACGGTACAGCTCCTCGACCAGGTCGCCTGCCTCGGACTCAAGGGCGCCGATGACGACGCGGTCGGGCTTCATGAAGTCGGTGATGGCGGTGCCTTCGCGCAGGAATTCCGGATTGGAGACATAGCCGAGCGCCGGCAGGCCCCTGTCGCGCAGGATCGCGCGGATGCGCCGGCCCGTGCCCACCGGCACGGTGCTCTTCATGACGACGACGTGCTCGGGGCCCGCGCCTAGCGCCGCGAGCTCGAAGAGGACCGACATCACCTTGGAGAGGTCGGCATCACCCGAGGGCGTGGGCGGCGTATCGACGGCCACGAAGATCAGTCGACAGTCGCTCAGCAGGTCGGCCATGGAAAGCGTGAAGGATATGCGCGCGGTGTTCTCGGCCAGCAATGCCGTCAGCCCCGGCTCGTAGATGGGTACCTCGCCCGCCTGCAGAGCGGCGATCTTGGCCGGGTCGATGTCGCGAACCGTCACGCGGTGTCCGAGTGTGGCGAAACACACCGCCGTGACCAGACCCACGTAGCCCGCACCAACGACGCCTATGGGCTCACGGGGACCGACCACCGGTGGCTTCGTGGCTTCAATCACGCGGACTCCCTCATCATCACGATCGACTGCCGGGGGCGGCAGGGTAACCTCATCATACGCACACGCGAGCGAGGGTAAATGCGATGAAAGTCCTTGTCACCGGTGGGGCCGGCTACGTGGGCAGCTTCTGCGTACGGCATCTGCTTGCCGCCGACCACGGCGTCGTGGTGCTGGACCGCCGGCCGGTCCGCCCGGCCGGTGATCGTGCCTCGGTCCCGAGCGTCGTGGGCGACATCGCTGACGGTCCGCTCGTGCAGCGGATCCTCCAGACACACGGCGTCGAGGTGGTGCTCCACCTGGCTGCCGACAAGTCAGTAGCGGAGTCGATGGCTGCCCCTGGACCCCACCTGCGCAACAATGTCTCCGGCAGCCTGGCGCTGTTCGAGGCGATGCTGGAACGTGGCGTCGGCAAGATCGTCTTTTCCTCGTCGGCCGCCGTCTACGGCACTCCGACGCGGCTGCCGGTGGACGAACGAGCACCGCTGGCGCCCGACAACCCCTACGGCGCGAGCAAGGTCATGGTCGAGCAGATGCTGCACTGGTACCACGTCTGCCACGGCTTCGATACCGTCAGCCTGCGCTACTTCAATGCCGCCGGCGCGGCGGATGACGGCTCCCTGGGCGAGGAGGAAGCGGAAGCGAGCAACCTGGTGCCGCGAGTGATGCAGGCGCTGGCCGGGACGGGCGAGCCGCTGTCCGTCTACGGCACGGACTTCGCGACGCCCGACGGCACTGCCGTGCGTGACTACGTCCATGTCGAGGATCTGGCCTTGGCCCATGTGCGCGCGCTCGAGCTCGTCGGTCAGGGCCGCGGCGCGTGGACCTTCAATCTGGGCACTGGCCGCGGCCACTCCGTGCGCGAAGTGCTGCATGCGGCCGAGCGAGCCAGCGGGCGGCCGGTGCCGCACCAGGAGACTGCCCGCCGCCCGGGCGATCCGGCACAGGTCTGGGCCGATGCCAGCGCGGCGGCTCGGGAGCTTGGCTGGCGCGCGGAGCGTGACCTGGACGACATCGTGCGAAGCGCATGGTCTTGGCGGCAGCGACATGACTGAGCAGCCGATTGGTCGAGCCTCCACCTCGTGACGGGCAGGGGACAGGGTGCCGGCGAAGACGCACTGGCCAAGGGGCTCCTGCCTCTGCACGCCTCGGCCTTCCTCTTGAAGGCCACGGCGTCCTGGCCACCGGCTGGGCAAAGGCGGCAAGACAGAGGCACTGCTCGCCTTCACGAGCCGCGGTGGGCGACGAGTGGGTCTACCTGACGCCAGACCGCCGCATGTTCGGGATTCCCGAGCCGATCCGTTTGTTGCGCTGGCAGCTACAGCAGCTGCCGGATCTGTCGGCGCGTCTGAGGTGACAGGAACAGGTCCGTTTGGCCGCGCTGGATGTGCTCTCGAGCGGAGCCGAGCGGCTGGCGCCGCGCACCGGCAGGGGAGGTATCGCCGGGTCGGTGATGCGACGCAGCGCACCGGTGCTGCGCCGTCAGGTCAGCGTGCAGGTGCCGCCGGTACGCCTCTTCGGCGCCGAGGCGATCGCTCTCGTGGGTTCGCTCGACACGGTCACCTTCGTGTCCAGTCACGAGGAGCAGCGGCTTCGCCTCGAACCTATCGACGCGCCAGAGCTGGTCAGCCGCATGACCGCCTCGCTGGCCCACGAACGGCATGAGTTGCTCACCTTCTACCGGCACTTTCGCTTTGCATTCCCGAACCTGGAGAGCAGCGCGCTCGAGGGTGCCGAGCGCATGGAGGCAGCGCTGCTCGAGCAGGCCCTCGCCAGCCTGCCGGTGAGTTGGCTGCGCCATCCGTACCCATGTGACATCGGGTCGCCCTTCGCCCCCATCGCGGAACTGCTCGCTTAGTCAAGGGGTGGCGTGCCCACTACTTCGCGGAGCGCGATCCTGCGTGCCAGGTCGCCTGGAGGGCGAGGCCTTCGAGAGGAACGACGGTCGGCTCGTAGCCCAGATGGGTCTGTGCCTTGGATGTGTCGGACCGCGTATCACGCTGGTCGCCGGGTCGAACCGGCTCATGCCGGACGACAGGCTTGACTCCCAGCACCTCTCCCAGCCTGCCGATGGCGTCCAGAAGGCTGATCGGCTCTGCTCCGCCGAGGTTGTACGCCTCGCCCGGCGTCCCGCGGTGCAGCGCGGCCATGGTTCCCCTGACGCAGTCTCGGACGTAGAGGCTGGAGCGCGTCTGATACCCGTCGCCGAAGACGGTCAGTGGCTGGCCGTCCAGCAGCGCCTCAGAGAAGATGTGATAGGCCATGTCCGGGCGCTGCCGGGGCCCGTACACGGAGAAATAGCGCAGGATCACGACGGGTACGCCCTGGTTCGTCATGTGTGCCAGGGCCAGGTGTTCTGCAGCGAGCTTGGTGACGCCATATGGGGACACCGGTCGCAGGGGGAGTTGCTCGTCGCCGACCGCGTTCTCGCCGTATACGGAGGAGGTGGACGCCTGCACGAAGCGCTTGACGTCGGCCCTTCGAGAGGCCTCCAGGAGCCGTTCCATGGCTTGGACGTTATTGGTCAGGTAGCTATCGAACTCCGTCCAACTGCGCGGCAGTCCGGGCATGGCCGCCTCATTCACGACCGCGTCGACACCGTCGAGGATCGGGTCAAGATCGGCCGTCCGCAGATCGAGCTCGTGGAACCGGAAGCGCGGATGTGGTAGCGCTTCGGTCAGGTTCGAGTCCTTGTACCGACGCGGGTATGAATCGATGAAACCGTCGACACCGACGACATCATGGTCAGCGGCGAGCAACTGTTCCACAAGATGAGAGCCGATGAACCCGGCGGCGCCAGTCACGACGACGCGCATCTAGCGCCGCACGGGGGCCGCGAGCAAGGCCGGCCCGCCTTCGTAGCCGGCCGCCTGAACTGAGCGCATGGACTTGTCGGTCATGTGGCGTGGCCGATGATAACCGACTGCCCTGCCGGCGATGACCGTCATCGGATCCACAGGCGATGGTCCTCAAGGATGGGCCGCAGGTCCTGCCGACGTAACATCGGCCCTGTGCAGCCCCAACAGCCTCTGACCAGGCTTCGTCGACTTTCTTTCCTGCCCGGGACGAATCGGCGCGGCCGCGTCAGCGGCGCCGCTTGGAGCTATGTCCTGCCCTCGCAGGACCTGGCCAGTGTCGTCTGCCTGGGAGATCCCGGGCCAGGGGCGATAAACAGGTTGTGCCTCCTTGCGGACAGCGTGCGGATCCTGCCACCGGCCGGTGCCGTAACCGCTTGGCAGCGGATCGTCGACGAGCATGGCTGGCCGAACGTCGCTGTGGATCCGCCCGGCGAAGCGAGCTGGACGGGACCCACGGATCTCGTCTGGCTGGCGGGATCGGGCCGTCGTTTACCGGCGAGCGAAGCTGCACAGTGGCGCCGACTGCTGCAACATGGGCGGCTGATCTATCGCGAGAGACGTGGCGGGATCGCACCGCCGCGGGGTGCGGCGAAGGCACCGACGTCCATTGGATCGCTGAGCCTGCGCCTGACGCCTCTCATCGGCGAGCCGCGCTCGGCAGTCCCCGCAGCCGACGAATTGACCTTGCGGCACTTCCGGGCCGCCGGCCTGGAGGAGGAGTGGTTCAGCCGGGAGCTGCGCCGGCGGGGAGTCCCGTACGTTGCGACGGCGGCTCGCAGACTCGGTCTGGGGGCGCTGGCGAGCCGCCTGTTCAGCCGGCTCGGCGTCCTGAGCGGTGGCGACCTGGATGACGCCCGCACTCCGCCGCGCTACGTGCGGGCGATCGCCGCGGCGGACGGCGTCGATCTGGAGGGCCACCGCTGGGGACTGTCGGCCAAGGGACATTACGCATCTCAAAAGGCACTGTTCTTCCTGTATCGAGGTCATGAGACGCAGCCTGATGTCGTGGTGAAGGTCAGCCAGGACCCGTCGCGGAGCCACCTGCTGGAGAATGCCTACCTGGGACTGCGCCGGTTGGAAGCGACCGAGTTCGGGGCCGCCGGGCGGCTGCCGCGGCCACGCTTCCAGGGCATCATCAGGGGCCTTGCGCTGACCGGCGAGGAGGCTGTGGAGGGCACCGCCTTCGTGCGGCGCTCGCCGGGCGGCCCGGCCTGTCCCTACGCCGACGATGCGGTAGCGGCGCTCATCGAGCTCGGGCGCAACAGTGTCGGTCGCTGCCCATCGGCGCAAGTGGCCGAGGTCCTGGCCGAGTTCCTCGAGCAGTTCCTCGCGCTTTACCGGCCCTCTTCCGACGCCGGCCAGCATCTTCAAGGGCAGATCGAGGCTCTCTCCGCGGCTGGACTGGATATCCCGCTCGTGTTCATGCACGGCGACCCAGGTCTGCAAAATCTGGTCATCCGCAGCGACGGCCGCCTGTCTCTGCTGGACTGGGAGAACGCGGAACCGGCCGGCATGCCCCTTTGGGACCTGTTCCACTTCCTGCGCGCGTACGTGGTCTGGGCCGGACGGCAGCGTGGGTTGGCGAGCCGCTCCTGGGCGATCAAGGAGCACTATCTGGAGGGCTCGGGCCTGACCGATCTCCTGATCGCGTCGGTCGAACGATATCGCCACGAGCTGGACCTCGACAGTGCCCTGGTCGCGCCGCTGTTCTGGACGCACCTGCTGGTGCAGGCATTGCGCGAAGCACCCCGTCTCGACGCGTCGGGACTGCACCAAGGCCACCAGCTGAAGGTGCTCGAGCTGATCGTCGCTCAGCGGCACAGCGGGGTCCTGGGCCGCATCCTGCAGCAACGGTCCTGAAGCTGTGGCCGATGTATCAGACCAAGGATCGTTACTCGTGAGCCTTGTCGAGCGGGGCTTCTCCGGCCTGGGGCGGGCAGCCCGCCGGGAACGAAACCGGCGCGCAGCCCGACGACGCTTGCCTGCCATCCTGGCCCGGCTCGCTCCGTCGGCTCCGAATGGGCACAACCTGCGCGTCCTGAACATCAACGTGACGCGGGGGGGCGCGGTGCTGGCCGAGCTTGGGACAGGCGAGGTGTCCACGGCCCTCGTGAAGATGGTCCTCAGGCCCAACGATCGGCGGAACCTGCGACGGCAGGCACGAATCTTGCGGCTCGTACACGCGCGTCCGAGCCTGACATCTCTGAGCCGACTGGTACCCCTCCCGCTGCTTACCGGGGTGGAGTCCGAGTGGGCCTTCCTCGTCGAGAGTCGATTGCCCGGCAGGCGCCCAGCGCCCGTCGTAGCTGGAACTGGGAGGACCCTTCGCGATGCTCTCTCGACGATCGCCTTGTTGCACGGCGGGACAGCCTGCCCGGCGACGGTCGATGAAACCCTGCTTCGGCGCTGGGTCGCCGCTCGTGTGGGGATCGTCTCCGCGCTGCTCGGCGGCGACGACTCGGACGTGGCGAGCGCCGAGGCACTCGTCCGGCTAGAGTCCGAGCTGCGCGGTCGCCTGGCAGGCTGCTCCGTTCGCATCGGCTGGATCCATGGCGATTACTGGCCGGGTAACGTCCTCGTCGCGGAGGATGGTTCGATCCTCGGCGTCGTGGACTGGGACAGCCTGCAGTCAAGGGAGCTGCCGCTACATGACTCTTTGCACTACGTGGTGACCGAGCGGCGGTTGGAAGCGGGGGAGCCGTGGGGCCGCGCGGTAGGGCGCATGTTGAGCGCGTCGAGCACGGAGGCCGAGGAGTCGGCTTTGGCGGAGATGCGGCTCACGGCGCCTGGCATCGACCGACGTACGGCGCTGCTGCTGTACTGGCTGCGTGGTGTGGAAGCCAACTGGCGCCGACATCCGGCCGTGACCGCGCAGCCAGCCTGGCTGCGCGCCAACGTGAGGCCCGTCCTCGAGGCCTTGGTGTGACACGCGTGACACGCCACGTGCCGGCGGCCGGCGTGACGCAGGTGATCGACGTGCGTGGCTTGCTGACGGTCCGGCTCATCGATGCCCGTGACGCGGACGTGCGCGCCATCGAGGGCCAGCTCGGCTTGCCGTCTCGGCCGATACCGGACGCGTCCCTCAGCCAGGAAGTGTCGCTCAGCCAGGAAGCGTCGCTCAGCCACGAAGCGTCGCTCACCGTACGTTACGTCGACCGCTTGCCGGAGCGCGACGGCGACCTGCTACAGGTGGGGCGGCCGGACATGGTCTGGACAGAGGCTGGCGCTGCGGTGGTACGCAGCCGAGGCCCAGACACCCGCTGGGCGCTCATCCCTTTCGAGTGGATCGGCGGGCCCCTCGAGCTTGTGTGTGAGCGCGGCATCGGTCGCGTGCCACACCTGGTCGCCCTCCTCAACATCTCTCTCCTCGCCCGTGGCGTCGTCCCCTTGCACGCCTCCGCCTTCGTCCTCGAGGGTGTGGGCAGCGTCGCCGCGGGTTGGTCGCAGAGCGGCAAGTCGGAGGCGCTCTTGGCCGCCATGGCGGGAGGGGCGACGTTCGTGTCGGACGAGTGGACCTACCTGTCGTCGGACGGGCGGGCCCGCGGCCTGCCCACGCCCATCAGGCTTGAGCCCTGGCATCTTCGCTCAGGCTTCGTTCGCCAGCGAGCGACGGCGGCGATCGGCCGCGGACGTCTCATGAGTCTGCGCGCCGCGGACCGCCTCGCGGGCGTGCCGGCGCTGAGTCGGGCGCACTTGCCGGGGGCCGGCCTGATCCGACGCGGCCGGCGCCTCGTAGGCTCGGACCACGTCGACGTCGCCGCTCGAAGTCTGTTCGGGGCGGACTCGTGCGCCGACGCCCTGCCGCTGGAGCGCGTCTATTGGCTGGTGCCGCGTGCTGCCGGTGGTCGGCGGGCTGCGGCCGTCCATGTCGAGTCCATCTCTTCCGTCGAGACTGCGGCGCGCATGGCCCTCGCCCATGTCCATCACCGGATGGAGTTCCTGGACGCCTACTGGCGGTTCCGCTACGCCTTTCCGCATATCAGGAGCGAGCTGGTGGATGACATGGAGCGGCGCGAGCGCGAGCTTCTTGAAACCGCCTTGGTCGATCTGCCGATCCATCGTGTGGAGCACCCGCCGGGCGTCGACTTCGGCCGGTTGCGCGAGGCGATGAGGCGGGCGGCCGGCTGATGCGGATCCTGTACGTCACCAGCGGATTGCCGTATCCGCTGACCAGCGGGAAGCTGCGCCATTACTTCCTCAGCCGAGAGCTCGCCCAGCGACACGAAGTGACGTTGCTGGCCCTGGTCGGGCAGCCGGTCGAGCCGGAGCATGTGCGCGAGATGGAGCGCTTCGTGACGGTGCGCCTCGAAGCGGAGGGATCGCCGCGATTCGGCGCCAGGCGCGTCCTGGGCATGACCGACGATGCCACTCGTCGTCTGGCAGCTCACGTGCAGGGGCTCTTCGCGGCCGGAGCGGCAGACGTGCTGGTGCTCTCGGGCCGACGCGCTTACCCGCTGTTCCGCGTTCTGCGCGGCAGCCGGCTGCCGATCCTTTACGACCTGTGCGATGCCCACTCATTGCACACCCGACGCAGTCTCACATTCGCCGGCAGGCGGCACAAGCCGGCCATCGCCTTCAGGTTCCTGCTGTCGCTCTGGCGTGAACGGGCTGTCGTAGCGGGCGCGGGGGCGGTCATGTTCGGCTCGCCCCGCGATCGCCGCGCCGTGATGGGTCGGAACACGCCGGCAGACTGGCGAGCGGTCGTCGTGCCCAACGGCGTCGATCTGGATTATTGGCGGCGCAGCGGCCGGCAGCTGGGAGGCGAGATCGTCTTCACCGGAGCGATGGACTACGCGCCCAACATCGACGCGGCGATGCAACTGGTGGACGTCATCCTGCCGCTGGTTCGCCGAGCGCTGCCTGACGCCCGCCTCCGCATCGTGGGCAGGGACCCGCCCGAGTCCTTGCGCCGGCGCGACTTACAGCCCGGCGTGACCGTCACCGGCTTCGTGGATGACATGCGCCCCCACCTCGAAGCGGCGGCCGTCTTCGCAGCCCCGCTGCGCTTCGGGGCAGGCATCCAGAACAAGCTGCTGGAGGCGATGGCGATGGAGGTTCCGTCAGTCGTCTCGCCTCTCGCTGCGGCCGGGCTGAAGAGTGAAGGCGGCTCCGTACCGCCGCTCGAAGTGGCTCGGCGATCGGAACATTTCGCCGACTGCCTGGTCAGGCACTTGAACGGCGCTGCACACGAACGAGCGGCCCAGCCCGACGCGCGCAGCTACGTCGAGCAGCACTTCTCGTGGTCGGCCGCCGGTACTGAACTGGAGGCCGTCCTGTCCCGTCTCGTGCGCTCCGGCACGGAGGATCGGGCGTCTTCCTGAGCGGCGTCTCGATGGTTCGCAAGTCTCGGGACGCAGGGAAAAGCACCCTGCCTCGTT
>JALZLU010000291.1 GCA_030858685.1 Chloroflexota bacterium
GTCCATCGCTCGGCGAGTGCCGGGACGCGCTGGGATCGGTCGCGTTCTGCGCTGCCTATGAGAGTGGCCGGTGACAGCTTGTGCCGCCACGGCGAGCGTCATCTGGCGTCGAATCACCCGAGACAGAGCGTGACGGGCGTCCTGTTCGTTCATCGTGATGAGCTGCACGGGTAGCAGGCCCAGGCCCGGAGGCAGGTCGCATCGGGCGTCGGCTCCCGGCCGTTAGACTCGAACGTACGATGACCGCCCATCTCCCAACGAACAGCACGAGCGGCACGACCGGCAACGAGCGTCGCGATCGACGCCTGTCCCGTCTGCCCGGTCTGCTCCGCGAGCGCATCCTCGTCCTGGACGGCGCCATGGGCACCATGATCCAGACACACACGCTGGACGAGGCGGACTTCCGTGGCGAGCGGCTGCGCGACCATCCGCAGGACCTGCGCGGTGCCAACGACCTTCTGTCGCTGACGCAGCCGCGCATCATCAGCGGGATCCATGCGGCCTACCTCGATGCCGGCGCGGACATCATCAGCAGTAACACCTTCAACGCGACGCGCATCTCCATGGCCGACTACGGCTTGGAGGCCCTCACCGAGGAGATGAACCGCGAGGCCGCGCGACTGGCTCGGGAGGCGGCCGACGTCTTCGAGACACGCCATCCGGATCGGCCTCGCTACGTGGCCGGCGCGCTGGGACCCACCAACCGGACCGCCTCGCTCTCGCCGGATGTCAACGACCCTGGCGCCCGCAACGTGACCTTCGAGGACCTGGCCGTGGCCTACGGAGAGTCGGCCCGCGGGCTGGTCCAGGGCGGCGCGGACATCCTGCTCATCGAGACCATCTTCGACACGCTCAACGCCAAGGCGGCCATCTTCGCCGTCGAGGGACTCTTCGATGAGCTCGGCTTCCGGCTGCCGGTGATGGTCAGCGGCACCATCACGGACGCCTCGGGTCGCACCTTGAGCGGCCAGACCGTGGGCGCCTTCTGGAACAGCGTGCGCCACGCGCGGCCGTTCGCCGTCGGACTCAACTGCGCTCTTGGAGCGCGGCTGCTGCGGCCCTATCTCCAGGAGCTGTCGCGCATCGCTGACGTGCCCATCAGCGCCCACCCCAACGCTGGCCTGCCCAACGCCTTCGGTGGCTACGACGAACCACCCTCGGAGACGTCCGGGGTCCTTGGCCAGCTCGTCGACGAAGGAGCGCTCAACGTGGTCGGCGGTTGCTGCGGCACGACGCCTGACCACATCAGGGCCATCGCCGGGCGCGTCGCCGGGCGCGCCCCGCGCCAGATCCCCACCATCGAGCGACGCACGCGCCTCTCCGGCCTGGAGCCGCTGGACCTGGGCGCCGATTCGCTCTTCGTCAACGTCGGCGAACGAACCAATGTCACCGGCTCACGCCGCTTCGCCAAGCTGATCCTGGAGGACCGCTTCGCAGAGGCCGTGGAGGTCGCCCGGCAGCAGGTCGAGAACGGCGCCCAGATGCTGGACATCAACATGGACGAGGCGCTGCTCGACTCGGAAGCGGCCATGACGCGCTACCTCAACCTGTTGGGCTCGGAGCCCGATATCTCGCGCATCCCCTTCGTCATCGACTCGTCCAAGTGGTCCGTCATCGAAGCGGGTCTGCGCTGCGTCCAGGGACGCGCTGTCGTGAACTCGGTCAGCCTCAAGGAGGGCGAGGAGGAGTTCCTCCGCCAGGCCGGACTGGCGCGACGATACGGCGCGGCCGTCATCGTGATGGCCTTCGACGAGCAGGGCCAGGCCGACACCGTCGAGCGCAAGCTGGGGATCCTCTCCCGTGCGCACCAGTTGCTCACGTCCGAGGCCGGCTTCGATCCCGAGGACGTCATCGTCGATCCCAACATCTTCGCCATCGGCACGGGAATCGAGGAGCACGCCGACTACGCCAACGCCTACATCCAGGCCGTGACGCGGATAAAGGCCGAGCTGCCCGGCGTGAAGGTGAGCGGCGGTGTCTCCAACGTCTCCTTCTCCTTCCGCGGCAACGATCCGGTGCGCGAGGCCATCCACACGGTCTTCCTGTACCACGCCATCGCCGCGGGCATGGATATGGGCATCGTCAATGCCGGCGCGCTGCCGGTCTATGACGAGATCCCGGCCGACCTTCGCGAACGCGTCGAGGACCTGATCCTGGATCGGCGTCCTGATGCCACGGAGCGCATCCTGGAGGTCGCCGACACCGTGCGGGGTCAGACGGCCGCGGGCGGGCCCGATCTCACCTGGCGTGAGGCGCCTGTCGAGGCACGGCTCACCCACTCCCTGGTGGAGGGCATCGCCGACTGGATCGTGGAGGACACGGAAGAGGCCCGTCAGCGCGCGGCGCGCCCAATCCATGTCATCGAGGGGCCGCTCATGGCGGGCATGGACGTGGTCGGCGACCTCTTCGGCAGTGGCCGGATGTTCCTGCCCCAGGTGGTCAAGAGCGCGCGCGTGATGAAGCGTGCCGTGGCCCACCTCATCCCGTACATCGAGGCGGAGAAGGAGGTCGGCCAGCGGGTCGACGCGGGGGGAAGGCGTTCGGCCGGCAAGGTGGTCATGGCCACGGTCAAGGGAGACGTGCACGACATCGGCAAGAACATCGTGGGCGTCGTGCTGGCCTGTAACGGCTATGAGGTCATCGACCTGGGCGTGATGGTGCCCTGGCCACGCATCCTGGAGACGGCACGCGAGGAAAAGGCGGATCTGATCGGCCTGTCCGGTCTCATCACGCCCTCGCTGGAGGAGATGCGCACCGTGGCCACGGAGATGCAGCGCGAGGGTTTCACCACGCCACTGCTCATCGGTGGCGCCACCACCTCCCGCGCCCACACCGCTGTCAAGCTGGAGCCCGCCTACGAGGCTCCGGTGGTCCACGTCATCGACGCATCGCGCGCGGTGGGCGTGGCCGGCGCCTTGCTGGACGCCAACACGCGCGACGCGTTCGTCGAGCGGACGCGGACGGACTACGCCGAGGTTCGCCGGCAGCACGAGAACCGCGACGACCGGTCGCGCTTCATCAGCCTGGCCGCGGCTCGCGCCAACCGGCTGCAGCTCGACTGGACCGCGCTGCCGCCCCCGGAGCCGACCTTCCTGGGCGCACGCACCTTCGCCAACGTGCCGCTGGAGGAGCTGGTCGAGCGCATCGACTGGGGGCCCTTCTTCTCGACTTGGGAGCTGGCCGGCAAGTTCCCCCAGATCCTGGAGGACCCGCGCGTCGGCGCGGCAGCCACCTCATTGTTCAAGGACGCCCAGGCGCTGCTGCGGCGCGTGGTGGAGCGGCGCGTCCTGCGCGC
>JALZLU010000292.1 GCA_030858685.1 Chloroflexota bacterium
CTGCAGGACCCGCCCGGTGGCGCCTTCCCAGCCGGGCCTTTCACCGTTCTCGTGCCCATCGGCGGCGGCGGCCTCGCGTCGGGTGTCGCGACAGCCGTGAAGTCGATGCGACCGGACGCCACCGTGCTGGGCGTCGAGCCGGCTTTCGCCGCCGACGCCCGTCAGTCGCTGGATGAGGACCGCATCGTGAGCTGGACGCCGGAGCAGGTCGCGCGGACGAGTGCCGACGGGATGCGTACCACGGCGCTCGGGCAGCTCACTTTCCGGCATCTCCGACATTGGCTGGACGGTGTGGTGGTCGTGGATGAATCGGAGATCATGCGCGCCATGCTCCGCGCGCAGCGTGCCGCGCGCATCGTGCTGGAGCCTTCCGGCGCCACCGCCCTCGCGGCCTGGCTCTTCCATGCCGAGGAGCTGCCGCCGGAGGGGCCGGTGGTCTGCCTGCTATCGGGCGGGAACGTCGACCCATCGGCCTACAGCGGATGGCTGGCCATGGCCGAGGCGGCAGGCGCTTGAGTACCAGCGTCTCTCACGCTGACGTCCGACCTGAGAGCTGGCTGCCCGGCCCCGGTATCATCCACCGGTGAGCGATGGTCCGAACTCCCTTGAGCAGCCCGTGAGCCTGCTGGACGCCGCACGGATCGCGGCTCGCGGCGGCCCGCTTGACATCAAGCTGGCGACCCTCGCCGAACACGCCCGCACCACGACCGCCGCAGCGCACGTATCCATCCATTTGATCGACGCAGAGGGCACGGGGTTGGTCCCGGTCGGCCAGAGCGGCGCCGGACCTGATGACGGGACCACCGTCGAAGCACAGGAGACCGGAGCGAGCCTGTCCCCGATAGCCCTGGAGGGAGCGCACCCGGCGGTACGGGCCGCCCTCGAGGACCGCCTCCCGGTGAACTTCGTCAACGATGCGGAAGCACTGGCCTCGCTGCCCTTCCTGCCGGCCACGGCTCGGGGTGTGGCAGCCATCCCGCTGGTCACCGCGGACGACGAGGGCTCGGCGGTGGTCGAAGGCATGCTCCTATGGGCAGGAGTCGACGACGCTGATACAGCACCCGAGGCGGTCCTTGCAGTAGCCGACCTGGTCGCCGTGGCCATTCGCCAGACCCGACTGGAGAACGCTCTCACGGAGCACGCCGACTGGCTCGATCGGGTAGCCAACACCGATCCGCTGACGGGTCTGGCCAATCGACGCACGTTCGAGCGGATGCTGCAACTCGAGCTCGTGCGCGCCAGCCGCCAGGCAGCCCCTATCGGGTTGGCGGTGTTCGCCGTGGACCGCCTGGCTGAGTTCGAGGCACAGGCCGGTGCGGCGGCCGCCGATGAGGTGATGCGCCGCGTGGCCGCCACGCTGGCCGAGCAGTTGCGACTCATCGACACGGTGGCCCGTATCGGGTCGGGCACCTTCGCCGCGATCTGCCCCGGCGCGCAGGGGACCGAGGCGGCCACCCGGGTGCGCGATGCGGTCGCGCAGCTGGAACCCGCGCCCACTGGACCGATAAGCGTCTCGGTCGGTGTGGTCCGTTTCCCGGACGAAGGGAACGAGGCGGATCAGCTACTGGCCGCTGGCGAGATCGCCGTGGAGTCCGCCCTGGCGCAAGGACCGGGCACCATCCTGGAGTCCGCTACCCGGCGCTGACGCCCGGCGCTGACGCCCGGCGCCCGGCGCTCCGCCGCGAGAGCCGGCGCTCAGGCGCTGATTTCGCCGGCCACGATCGGATCTGTGGATGGCGTATCGACGCCACCGGCCGGTTCGATGGTCAGTGCGATCTGTTGCGCATCCTCCCGGCTGTCGACCCCCGATAGCACGGCATATCCGTCAGAGCCCACGGTCAGGAGACCGGCCGAGCTCGCTTGGCCATCGACCAGGTGCCACGCCTGGTACGTCTGACCCGCAGGTGCCGCGGGCAGATCGACCAGCACGATATAGCCGTCGCCGTCGCTGGGGAAGGCTGCGAAACCGCTGGCACCCTGCGCTGGACCGGTGCCGCGCAGGACCGCCACCTCGGCATCGGGATCGGTGCTGGCAGCGATCGCCCGGGCGACCATCTGGGCACGCTGTTCCACCTCACCGGCGCGCGACTGGAGAACCACGTTCCAGGCACCCAGCACCGCGATGACCATCACCGCGGCTGCGGCCATGCCCCAACCGAGGGAACTCTGACGCCGCGGCTGCGACTGCGGCCCCTCGATCGCCGGCGGCTCCCAAAGGCGTGCGTCCATCTCGGCCTGCGACGGGGTCGCTGCCGGGACAGCTGGCGACGAGGACGGAAGTGCGGCCGGCACGCCGGCTGCGGCATGTGGCACGCCGGCTGCGGCGACGGCGGCCATGACCCGGCTCTTCAACGCCGCGGGGGCGTCGACCGGCTCGAAGAGCTCGGCCAGGGCTGGCACCACGCCGCCCAGCTCGGCGAACTCCTGATGGGCTTGATCGCAGTCGCGCAGGTGTGCGCGCACCGCCTCCGACTCAGCGGCTTCCAGCGCATCCAGGACGTACAGGCCCGCCAGCTCGTCGGCCTCGGCGCAGCTCATCACCAGGCTCTCGGGCGTGTCGGCATGAGTCATCGTTCGATCTCCGGCGCCGAGGCTGCGCTCGCACTGCTCGGCCGCAGGCCGACACCGGATGGCCGATCGATCTCCGTCAGGCCCCCGCTGAGCACGCGCCGCATCTGAAGCAGCCCCAGCCGCACGCGACTCTTGACGGTTCCCAGCGGCGTCTTGGTTCGTTCGGCGATCTCCTGCTGAGTCAGTCCGCCGAAGTAGGCCAGCTCGATGGCCTGTCGCTGGGCGATGGGCAGCGATTCGAGAGCGCTGCGGACCACGCTTGCGTCGAGTCGCTCCGCGACCTCCGGCCAGATGTCGCCCAGGACCAGCTGGTCGGGCGTGCGCGCAGGGCCCTCGACCTCGGGCAGCTCCGTGGTAGGCCGGCGTCGACGAAGGACGTCTACCGCGCGATGGTGCGTGATGGACAGGATCCAGGTGCGTGCGGAGGCACGGTCGCTGGAGTAGCGAGCGGCGTTCTTCCAGATGCCCACGAAAGCGTCCTGCACGACATCGTGTGCCAGTGAACCGTCCCTCGTGATCTTGGTAGCCATTCCGTACATCAACCCCTGGTAGCGGTCATAGAGCGCAGAGAGGGCGTCGTGCTCTCCTGCCGCTACCCCCTCGATCAACATCTCGTCTGACTGTTCCGAGATGCCATTCGTGCGTCCACCCGAGGGATCCGGCGTGGTTCGTCTCATGAGTTGATGCGCAGCGCGATGCCGCTTGGTTCACTCATCTGGGCATGAATCTGAAAGTCGTCTGCGATGAGCTGTGCCACGGCCGCGGGATCCGCCGTAGCATCGATGACACGCCAGCGCGCAGGCTCATCGGCGGCCATCTCCAGATACCCCTGCCGGACGCGCTCGTGAAAGGCCACATCGTGATGGACCGAACGCTCGAAGCGGTTGAGCTGGTCGGGTGCTCCGCGGACGCGACGTGAGAGGCCGACGGCCACTGGTACGTCCAGCAGGATGATGATGTCCGGCCGGAGGCCACCCGTCGCCAGCCGCTCCAACCGGCGGAGCGCCTGTCGATCGAGCCCCGATCCGTAGCCTTGGTACGCGATCGTGGAATCTGCGAAGCGGTCGCAGATGACGGTTTCACCGCGACGAAGCGCCGGCGCGATGACGTCGCGGACCAACTGGCTCCGCGCAGCGTTGAAGAGCAGCGCATCTGATTCGGGGGTGCGCGGCGGGTCGTCGCCCACCAGCAGCACTTCACGGATGCGCTCGCCGAGAGGCGTCCCGCCCGGCTCACGGGTCAGCGTCACCACCGCTCCAGTGGCTCGAAGCATGGCGGCCAGGCGAATGGCCTGTACCGACTTGCCGGCTCCGTCCGGTCCCTCCAGGGTGATGAAGCGGCCTCGATCCGAAGTCCTCGACTGCACCGAGGCAGTCTACCGGGCATATACCGGCGAGTGATCCCGTCCCTGTCGCTGGCCGCCCTCAGTCAGCGTCCTCAGGGCGGCAGTCGCGAGGTTCTGCGTCAGGGTTCGCGAACTCCGCGTCCGCTTCGGTCACGTCCAGGAGGCGAGCCACGACGCCCAGCTTCTCCGGGGTCCCGAAGGGTCCCTCGCTGGTCTGTAGCACGAGCCGCTGCTCACCCGGCGCCAGACCCTCGGTGGCGATGGTCCGATCGGTGATGTGTCGCCAGACCTGCCAGATCTCGTAGCGGTATAGCAGCGCGTCGCTGGTGTACACGTCCACGACAGTGCCCAGCATCTCCTGGCCGTCGTCTCGCATGGAAGCGTCAAGGATCGGCAGGAACATTCCCTCCTGAGCGTGAGCCGTGATGTACGTCGTGCCCGGTTCACCCGGCTGAGCCAGGAAGGTCACATACGCCGCGACGTCACAGAAGGGATAGTTGGGCGGCGGCTGAAGATCGCCGGAGATGACCGGCAGGTCGATACTCAGGTCCTCGACCACGACGCGGCTGGCGAAGTGTGCGGGCGCGAAGGGGCCACCTGCGACGGGCGAGCTGCCGGGCACGGGTGAGGCGCCGGGATCGCCCGGAGCCGGCGTGGGCACGCCATCAGGCGGCAGCGAAGGGG
>JALZLU010000298.1 GCA_030858685.1 Chloroflexota bacterium
CACCAGGTCGGGCAGCGGCTGCCCGCTCACGAGCCGGTCGATGAAGGGCTTGGCGATCACGTATCCACTGATGGCGAAGAACAGCCACACCCCGGCGGCGCCGGACATCAGCACGACGTCGTACCAGCGCTCGGCGCGGACGGGCAAGAACCGGCCGCTCAAGCTGTACGCGTGGCCGGCGAGCACCCCGAATGCCGCAACGGCGCGCAGCACGTCGAGGTTGCCCACGCGGCCGGCGCCGGTGGTGGCCGCCCCGCCCACCGAGCCCGCGCCGCTCCCGATGGCCCTTTCGTTCACGGGCGTGCACAGTAGCCCGTCGCCGGGTTTCAGCGGGCAGGTCAGAGACGTGGTGCGGCTACAGTCAGCGGATGACGCAATGGGGGCGGGCCGGGCAGGAAGGGCCGGTGGCGGAGCCCGTGGCGGAGCCGCTGCCCGCGGCGAACGTGGCTGATGCCCTGAGCAGGCGCATCAGCCTGAGGGGATCGCTGCGCGAGACGGCCGCTCGCGGGGCCCTGATCAACTCCGCGTTCCTCGTCACCCTCAGCGGGCTCGGCCTGGTGAAGGGCTTTCTGCTCGCCGGGTTTCTCTCGCGCTCGGACTACGGGCTCTGGGGCCTGCTCGCCGTCTCTTTGGGCAGCCTGCTCTCGCTCAAGCACATCGGCATCGGGGACAAGTACATCCAGCAGGACGGGGAGGACCAGGAACTGGCCTTCCAGAAGGCGTTCACCCTCGAGCTGTTGATCACCGGCAGCTTCATCGTCCTGGCCGCAGCTTCACTGCCGCTGTTCGCCGTGCTGTACGGCACCGATGAGGTGCTGGCTCCCGGGCTGGTGATCCTCGTGGCCTTCGTGGCCACCATCTTCCAGACCCCGCTCTGGATCCTCTACCGGCGGATGGAGTTCGCGCGCCAGCGGACCCTCCAGGCGATCGATCCGATCGTGGCCTTCGTGGTGTCGGTTGCGCTCGCGGCGGCCGGCGCGGGCTACTGGGCGCTGGTGATCGGGTTCGTGGCAGGCCCCGTGGCCTCGGCCGCGGTCACCATGCGCTACTCCCCGTTCAAGCTGCGGCTGCGCTATGACCGCGGAACGGCCCGCGACTACGTGAGCTTCTCCTGGCCGCTCTTCGTCTCCGGTGTGGCCGGGCTGGTGATCGCGCAGGCTGCGGTGATCGCGGCGGAGGCCCAGCTCGGGCTCGCCGCCGTGGGCGTGATCGCCCTGGCAGCCACCATCACCGCGTTCACCGACCGCGTGGACGAGCTGGTGACCGGCACCCTCTATCCCGCCATCTGTGCGGTACGAGAGCGTTCGGCCCTGCTCTATGAGTCCTTCGTCAAGTCCAACCGGCTCGCCCTGATGTGGGCGGTGCCCTTCGGCACGGCGATCACGCTCTTCTGCTCCGATCTCGTGAGCTTCGGCATCGGGGAGCGGTGGCGGCCCGCGGTCGACGTGCTTCAGGTCTACGGGATCGTTGCCGCGGTCGGGCATGTGGGCTTCAACTGGACCGCTTATTTTCGCGCGCGCGGGGACACCAAGCCGATCGCCGTTGCGAGCGCCTCGGCGATGGCGGCCTTCCTCGCGGTGGGGATTCCCCTGCTGCTCTCCTATGGGCTGCGCGGCTTCGCGCTCGGCGTGGCCTTTCAAGGCCTCGTGCATCTCTCGGTGCGGGGCTTCTACCTGCAGCGCCTCTTCGAGGGCTTCGGCTTCCTGCGCCACGCGGCCCGCAGCTTTCTCCCGACGCTGCCCGCCGCCGCGGTGGTGCTTCTCCTGCGCGCGGTGGAGTCGGGCGAGCGTACGCTCGGGCTGGCGGTGGGCGAGCTGAGCCTCTACCTGGCCGCCGTGCTGGCCGCCACGTGGTACTTCGAGTCGAACCTCCTGAGGGAGGCGTTCGGCTACCTGGTGAGGGGCGCGCGCGCCACCCCGAGGACCACGTAGCCCAGGCCCAGGCGGGCGTAGACGCGCTCGACGGCGCGCAGGACCCGCCATCCGGCGGGGCCCGGGACCGGCACCTGCGCACCGTCGCGCTCCTGCACGCGGCTGAGCGGCTTCAGGGCCCGCCTGATCCGGGGCCGGCCGAGGTCCAGAAGGGCATCATCGAGGCTTTGGGGAGGGCAGATCCACGTGGGCGTCCGGATCGCCACGGGCTCCAGCCCGGCGCGCTCGAAGGCGTCTCGCAGAGTGGCGGGCTGGTGATAGACCACGTGCTCGAGGGGCCGGAGATGGACCCAGCCCGCGCCCAGTCGCATGCGCGCTGCGCTGCGGTAGTTCGGCACCTCGACGGCCACGAATCCTCCGGGCCGCGCCCAGCGCGCGAGCGTACGCAGAAAGCCGGGCGAATCGGGCAGGTGCTCGAGCACGTGGAAGGCACTCACCACGTCGTAGCTGCGCTCGGCAAGCCCCGACGCCTCCAGCGTGCTCGTCCGGACCTGCACACCCCGGCTGCGTGTCATCTCCGCGGCGGTCCCTTCGGGTTCCACCGCCTGCACCGCCCAGCCGTTTCGTGCGGCCGCGCCGGCGAACTCACCTGTGCCGCAACCCACATCGAGCAGGCTTCCCGTCGCGCCGGTGATCCGCTCAAGGATCCGGGCGCGGCGGTCGCCGACCGCGGCGAGGTACTCCTGAAAGCGGGGGTGGCGGACGTCGAGCCCGAACTCGGTCTCACCGAACAAGTAGCCGTCCTTGTAGATCTCGGACGGGTCGGCGTACTCGGCTGCGTAGACGGTCCCGCAG
>JALZLU010000348.1 GCA_030858685.1 Chloroflexota bacterium
CCGCCGGCCTTCCAGTTCCGCGTGCGTGAGTGCCACCGGATCGGTGGCGTCCACGTTGGGGATGCGCGTCATGTGGATCATCACCACACCGGCGAACGGCGTGCGGTGCCACGATCCTTCGAGTCGCGGCAACCGGTACTCGCCAGTGACGGCCGCCTCGCGCATCCGCGCCCACAGCTCAACCTTGGGTACCGCTGTAGCCCGCGCCACATCGACGTTGCCCAGGCGGAACAGGGTCGAGAGTGACTGCACCGTGCCGCTCGCATGGGCATCGTCGTAGGGCACGCCGGCCATTGCGCACAGATCCGCGTCACCGGAGGCATCCACGATGACGCCCGCCTCGATCCAGCGCTCGCCGCCCTTGTTCCAGATGCGGATCGCCTCCGCGCGGCCGCCGCTGACCCGGATGCCGGTGGCCCATGTGTGCAGCAGCAGGTCGACGCCGGCGTCGTGCGCCAGCCGCTCCCACACCAGCTTGAGCGTCTCCTGGTCGTAGGTCACGCCCGTGCCCGCGCCGTAGGTATTGGGCCGCTCGAACGCGACGCCTTCATCGGTCAGGTGCCGGACGACCTCCCAGCCCAGCCCGCCCACCACGCGAAGGGGCGACTCGGACGGCGTGTAGAACGCATAGAACGTGTCCAGCACGGCCGTTGACGTGCCTCCCATGAACGCCAACCGATCGACCAGCAGGGTCCGGGCGCCGGTCCGGGCACTGGCGATGGCGGCGGTCGACCCGGCCGATCCCGAACCGACCACGATGACGTCGTACCGCTCGGCGATGGTCCCGCTCGTCACGCCCCGGGCTCCGCTGACGCCACGGCCGCTTCCGACACCTCGGCCAAGGCGAAGGCCCGTGCCGGGTTGGCCACCATGATGGTTTCGACCGCCGCCTCGCCGATGCGTCGCCGGAGCCGCGGCACGAACGTCTCCATCAGCGTGCGCATGCCCGGACCACCGCCGTATGCCTGGAAGTAGTCCCGCCGACCCAGGTCCAACCCCAGCACGATGCGCTCCAGTTGCCCGGCGGCCACGACCGACTCGATGAGATCGAGGAGAGCGCTGTCCGGCCGGTACTTGATGCGTCCGATGGTGTCGTACTCCAGGGTCACGCCACGTGCCGCGATCTCCGCGTGCAGCTCCGGGTCCGGGTTGCGGTCCATGTGTGCGAGCAGGATGCTGCCCGACGGGACGCCCTGTGCGGTCAGCAGGTCCACGATCTCGTGTCCGCAGGTGCCCACTTCGGCGTGCACGAGGATGGCCGCGCCGGTGCGTCTATGGCCGATGGCGGCTGCCTCCAACCGCCTCCGCTCCGAGTCCGAGATGCGCTGATAGGACGCCCCGGCCTTGATGACGCCGGCCCGCGCCGGGTCCAGTGGCAGGGACGGGTCCAGCCAGTCGGCCGGGTGCATCCCGTCGTGAAGGTCGCTGATGATGCGACCGGCCAGCATCTCGACGGACGCCTCGTGGACCCAGTGACCGTCTGGATAGTGCGCATCCCGATGGTAGCCGGTGGCCGCGATGAGTGGCATCCCGGTCGCCTCGGACACCGCGCGCATGAGGTCCGGCCGCCGTCCGCAACCGATGGGCGTCATCTCCACGATGGCCTGGAGCCCCGTGGCCTGCGCCTCGCGGACCTCCGCCACCGCCGAGGCAAGATCGTCGAACTCCTGGCCGCGCAGGGCGGGGCTGCGCAGGAAGAGGTGGTCATGCGAGTCGGTCACACCGAGCGCGCTCGCGGGCAGCGGACCCTTGACCGTGACGACCACACCCTCTCGTACGTGCACGGGGCGAATCCTACCCATGTACGCTCGAGTCGCTGGCCGGCCCTCGTATGATGGTCCCGTGACAGCCGTGGACATCGACCTGATCCCAGCCGACGAAGCGCAGCGCCTCGCCGCGGTCCAGCGCTACGAGATCCTGGACACCCCGGCTGACGGGACCTTCGATCGCATCACGGCGCTGGCCGCACGACTCTTCGACGTGCCCATCGCCATCGTCAGCGTGGTCGACCACGACCGCATCTGGTTCAAGTCGCATCACGGACTGGAGGTGGAACAGATCGGCCGGGACGCGGGGTTGTGCGCCTCGGCGATCCTGCACGATGGGCCGTGGGTCATCAACGACGCGCCGCGCGACCCGCGGGCACTGGCCAACCCACTGGTAGCTGGCGAGTTCGGGCTGGAGTTCTATGCCGGCGTACCGCTGAAGACATCCGAGGGGCACAACCTCGGCACCCTCTGTATCCTCGACTTCCAGGCTCGGGAGCTGACGCCCAGTCAAACGGCCAGCCTGGAAGATCTGGCTGCCATGGTCATGAACGAGCTGGAGCTTCGACTTGCCAGCCGTCGGGCAGCGGAGCTGGCCAGGGAACGCGAGCAGATCCAGGACGCCTTCGCGGGCATGCTTTCGCACGAATTGCGCACGCCAGCGACGACGATCTATGCCGCCACGAAGATGCTGTCACGCGACCCCACGGTGATGAGCAGCGCAAGGGCACGCGACCTCCTGCCGGACATCACCGGCGAGACGGAGCGACTGTTGCGGCTCATCGAGGACCTGCTGGTCCTCACGCGCGTGGAGCGCGGCCTGCTGGAGACTGCACAGGAGCCGGTGCTGTTGCAACGCGTGTTGCCCAAGGTGGTCGAGCAGGAAGGCAAGCGCTGGCCGGAGCGGACGATACGCCTGGAAGTGGCGCCAGGACTGCCACCGGTCGCTGGCGATGGGTCCTATCTGGAGCAGGTGGTCACGAACCTCCTGTCCAACGGCCTCAAATACAGCGCCTCCGGCACGGAGATCGACGTGTCAGCCGCGCTGGTCGAAGACGAGGACCAGGTCGAGGTCCGTGTGCGCGACCGTGGCATCGGCCTGAAGGCTGACAGTCAGGAAGCGGTCTTCGGGCTCCTCTTCCGGACCTCGGAGGGTTCGCGTCATGCAGGCGGCGCAGGTATCGGCCTGTATGTGTGCCGACGGCTGATGGAAGCCATGAACGGCCGTATCTGGGCCGAATCCGCTCCCGACAAGGGCACTGTCTTCGCCTTTCGCGTGCCGCTGGCGGCGGACTGACCCTCACCGCCCTGCTGGCGAGGTTCCGGCTGAGCGCCTAGCATCCCCTGATGTACGACACAGCGACCGCGGCCGTCGAGGCCGCCCTTGCCGCCGGCGCGCGCTACGCCGACGCGCGCGTGATGCAGATCCGTTCCGAGGCCATGGCGGCACGTAACGGCGTCCTGGAGTCGACCGAGCGGGACGAGCGCGCCGGCGTCGGCGTGCGTGCCCTCATCGGATCGTCCTGGGGCTTCTACGCGGTGCCGGATGAAGGACCCCCGGCCGCGCGTCGAGCCGGCGATCAGGCCGCCGCCGTGGCCCGCGCCTCGGCGAGCGTGCCCGGCAAGGAACTGGACCTGGCGCCCCAGGCACCCGCCACCGGGTCCTGGTCCAGCGAGTGCCGCGAGGATCCCTGGGTCGTCACGCTGGCCGAGAAGGGCGACCTCCTGGAGAGTGCCACGCGGACGATGCAGGAACACGGCGCGGACATCGCCGAGGCCAGCCACCGCGTCTGGGACACCCGCAAGTGGCTCGTCTCCAGCGAAGGCTCACGCGTGGATCAGCACATCGTGGAGTGCGGCGCGGCGATGAGCGCCACCGCCGTCGGCGAGCGCGAGACGCAGCGACGCTCGTACCCCGGCATCCGTGGCCAGTACGGGACGCGCGGCTGGGAGCTGGTGCGGGAGCTGGACCTGGCCGGCAACGCCGC
>JALZLU010000245.1 GCA_030858685.1 Chloroflexota bacterium
CTCTCCAAGCAGCACGATGGTCCAGCCGTCCCCCGTCCACACCGGCCTGACGGTCGATCCCGAGGCGACCCTGGCCCACCTGTTCGCGACCCTGGTGGACCGCCCAGCGCCCGCCTGATCCCGCGTCGGGTGACGCTTACCTGACAACACCCGACAACATCGCCCGTATGCTGAGCAGCGATGCGTGCCAGTCGACTGGTCAACTTGCTGCTCCTCCTCCAGGCGCGTGGCGGCATGACCGGCAGTCAGCTAGCGGAGGAGCTAGAGGTCTCGGTGCGCACCGTGTACCGCGACGTCGAGGCACTCAGCGAGGCGGGTGTGCCCATCTACGCCGAACGCGGGCCGCACGGTGGGGTGCGCCTCGTGGATGGCTATCGCACGCGGCTGACGGGCCTCAACGAGGACGAGGCGCACGCGCTCTTCCTCTCCGGCCTGCCCGGACCCGCCGCGGAGCTGGGCCTGGGCACCGTCGTCGCCGCGGCACGCCTCAAGGTGCTGGCCGCATTGCCGCCCGAACTGCGTGCCCGGGCGTCGCGACTCACGCAACGCTTCCATCTGGACGCGCCGGGCTGGTTCCGACCGGCCGAACCGGTGCCACACCTGGAGAGGCTCGCCGCGGCCGTCTGGGAGGAGCGCCGCGTGACCGTGGCCTACCGACGCCCGGACCGCATCGTCGATCGGCCGCTCGATCCCCTGGGCATCGTCCTGAAGGCGGGGATCTGGTACCTGGTGGCCGCCACCGAGGGGCAGGTGCGCAGCTATCGGGTATCTCGGGTGGAGGGCGTGACCACCACCGAGGAACGGTTCCAGCGGCCGCCCAGCTTCGACCTGGTCGCATTCTGGGAGGAAGCCATCGCTGCCTACCAGGAAAGCCTGCCGCAGATCGAGGCGATCCTGCGTGTTCGCAGCTCAGCCGTCGACTGGCTGGGCAAGTCCATGGGCGAGCCCGTTTGGGCCACCGCCACGCAGCAACCGGACCCAGCGGGAGAGGACTGGGTCCGGGTCATGCTGCGCGTGGAGACGATCGATACGGCCCTTGCGGATCTCTTGCGACTCGGCTCGCGCGTCGAGGTCCTGGAGCCTCTGTCGCTCCGTCAGGCAGTCATCGACGAGGCTCGTGCGATCCTGACGGGCTACGCTTCGGACGCACGGCAGCCTGAGCTTCCTACCGCCTGAACCAGGCGCGTGCTGCTCTTCGCAGCGACGTCCCTGTGCCATTCCTGCGTGAGGGACCAAGAAGCCGGCGCCGTGACTCCGCCCGTATGGCTCGCGCTCGATCCGCTTCGATCGCGTCGAGAAGTTCCCTGTGCTGCATCGGTACATCCTCCAACTGGCTGTTGCCGTACGGTACCGGTCAGACCTGTCAGAAACCGTCAGGAATGCGCAGCCACACTACTGGGCCGCCAGCCGTACCATCATGGCGTGACACCCGATGTCGAGGCCGGCGTGCGCATCGCCTGGACGGCTGATGGCTTCGATCTCATCCATGTCCAGGCGCGGTGGCGCTCGCGTGAGGAACTGGAAGGCTTCGCGCGCGGCGTGGCTGACGCGGCGCTCTTCAATCGCACCCTGCCCGAGCTGCGCACCGCACTACGCCGTGAGTTCCACGGTCTGTTCGAGCTGGAGACGGCGCAGCATGGGCCGGATGGGGCGCGAGTCATCATCCGCTTCCACCCGCCACCCGGCCAGCCGAATCCCGACCCATACGTCTGATAGCCGCATCCGTCCGATGGCACCATCCGAAGGGTGGACATGACACTCGACAGGGACAAGCGGCGGCAGGCGATCACCGCCGTTGCGTTCGCTCTGACCGTGGCCATCAATACCGCGGCGGTACTCCTGCCGCTCAACGGGAACACCACGGCCGAGATCTCGGCACGCTTCCCGGCCCTGGTGATTCCGGCCGACTACGTCTTCTCCATCTGGAGTGTCATCTACCTGGCGCTGCTCGTCTTCACGGTGAGCCAGGGCCTGCCCGGCCGGCAGCAGGACGAGCGGCTCCGACGCATCGGGTACCTGCCGGCACTGACGGGACTGCTCAATACGGCCTGGATCGTGGTCTGGCACTACGAGCTCTTTGCCCTGACCGTTCCGCTGATGGCCGCCCTGCTACTCGTCCTGATAGCCATCTATCGGCGACTGGACATCGGGCGCCAGCCGGTTCCGTTGCGTGACCGCCTGACCATCGAGCTGCCCTGGAGCCTATACCTGGGCTGGATCACGGTGGCCACCATCGCCAACGTGACGCAGATGCTCGTCTGGAGCGGGTTTCGCGGTGGACCGTTCCCAGAGGAGGCGTGGGCGGTGGCCGTCCTTGTCCTGGGCCTGCTGATCGCCGCACGGCTGGTACTGCGACATCGCGACATCGCTTACGCGGCGGTCATCGCCTGGGCCTATGCAGGCATTGCCGCGCACCAGGTCGAGACGCCGGTCGTCGTGGTCACGGCCCTGGCGGGGGCCGCAACGATCGCGCTGCTGGCACTGGTCAGCCGCTTCCGTCCGGCTGCCGGTCAGGGGCCGGTCGCGGCCAGCGCCGCCTGAGCGCTCGCACACGACGAGAGCGGCGCCGGACTGGGAGGACCGACACCGCTCCGGGTGCGCAGAGGAAAGGGCGTGTGCTTCCGGCTCTGCGGGCTAGATGGGGGTCGCGGAGGAGAGCCGTCGGATGGTCAGGTTCCGGACATCGCGGCCGCGGAAGTAGTTTCGGTCGACGCAGCCGTTGACGCCATTGACGCGTCCGCACTGCGTCCACTGCCAGAAGGTCCAGCCGTTGCCGTCCCATCGTCTGGCGGGCACACTCGGCCGCGAAGTGCCGTAGTGGGCTACCCAGAGCACATCGAAACCGGCCCGGGCGATGGTCTTGGTGTTCCCCACTTGGCCTGCCCAGAATCCCGGGCTGGTGTAGATCATGGGCTTGACGCCGAGCTCTCGCTTGACAGTGCGCAGCCAGGTCAGTGTCCAGGTGCGCAGGGCGCCCGAACCGAGGCCGCCATTCACCTCGAGGTCGAGGACTGGTGTCAGGTTGCGCGGCTTCAGGTCAGCGTGTCGCAGGAAATACTTCGCCTCGAGGCGCGCATCCGCCTCGACGCTGCCACCCTGGCGTCCCGGTCGAGCGAAGTGGTAGGCCGTGAACTTCAGGCCGGCCCTCTCGGCGCGGGCCTTGTTGCGGTCGTACCAGTCGTCCTTCATCCAGGTGCCGTCGGTGGCCTTGACGATGGCGAAGTCGATGCCGTCGCGCGCCACGCGGCTCCATCGCACGTAGGACTGCCAGTGGGAGACGTCGATGCCAGCGGAATAGCCCAGGCCGCTGGGCCACTTGGCGGTGGTGGTCGCATCGGGCGCAGACGCGGCGTCGACGGGCTGCGGTCCCAAGGCGAAGGCCGGGGCGCTCACCAGGACGGCCAGCGCAAATGCCGCTGGGGCGGCGCGCAGGAATGAACGTTTGCTTCGGGTCACGGCGGCAGGTCCCCTCATCGGCTAGCGGTGCAACACGACTGTGGCTGCGTACCTGGGATGCTCAAGGGTCAGGACGCCAAGCGTCACCCCGCCCGTGGTGTCAGAGCGCACCACGACTTTAGTCCGGGGGTCAACCCCCGCCTGAGCACGGCCCGATGGCACGACCCGATGGCACGATCCCGTGGATGGGACTCTGTGCTGGCCAGACCCCCGGACTCGGTGCTGGCCAGGCCTCCCGTCAGGCGTCCGCCCGCTGCCCCGCCTTCCGTGCGCGCTTCGACGCCTGGTAGCCCGCCAGCGCTTCCTGGGAATCCACGTCGCCCAGCGTGGGGTGGTCCGGCAGCACGCCCTCCCACCCTTCGAGGTGGACCTCGAACCGTCTGGCGAGGATGACCAGCAGTCCATCGGTCTTCATGCCGCCGATGCCCGGCAACTCGAGCAAGCGGCGGCGAAGGTCAGCGGCATCCTTCGCCTCACCCCAGATGCGCGCAGGATCGCCGCCGTACCGCTCGACCAACGCGACGCATAGCTCCTGCGTCCGACGCGCCATGCTGGCCGGGAAACGATGCAGCGCTGGGCGCTCGCGAAAGGCATCCTCGAGCCTTGCCGGGTCCATGCCCGCGATGCGGCCGGCGTCCAGCGTGCCCACGCGGCGGCTCAGCTCGAGCGGACCGCTGAACGCTTTCTGAACGGTGACCTGCTGGTCCAGGACGAAGCCGATGAGCAGCGCCATGGGCTCGCTGACGAGCAGCGCGTCTGCCTCCGGATCGCCTGTGAAGTACAACCGGTCGGGCTTCATGGCGGCATGGTACGCGCTACCCCGCCCTGGTCGAAACCCCTTGCATGGGGGGCGTACCATCTCCTGGAGAGGTGATGCCGAGCGTGTCGAACGATCATCGTCAACAGGATCCTCGGATCGGCCGGAGCGACGCCGTGCTGGAAGGTACTTCGTCACTGCCGAGCACGCAAGACGAGACTCGTGGCTCGACGAACCTCGCCACCCGGCCCCGCGCCGGCAACATCAGCACGGATATGCGGGCTGGCAGACCCGGCTGACCCGGGGGGCATGCAGGACCCACGTTCGATGGAGCGTGGGTCGTTCGATTCCTGGGCTTAGGGTCCCTGCACGAGCGCGTCTGGCCGGGCCAGGACCTTCAGGGGCTTTCGCGTGCCGTCACGTTCCGCCATCTTTAGTGCGGGTCGGCTATACTTCGCTCCTCCCCAAGGGTCGTTGCGCAGGTCTGAGCACCCACCGTCCTCGCTCCCGCGGCACCCAGGGAAGACGTCATACGACTCCGATCCGCAGAAGCGGGTCGTGGAGCCTCCACTCATGTGGAGCGGTCCGGCAGCGCCATACACGCCATGCCTTGACCGCCCAGGAAAGCGATTCGATGCTGAACACCAGACCATTCTCGACATCCACCCTCAGCCAGCGCGTGGGCGCGCGACGACGGGTCCGCCGCAGCGGCGGAGCCAACCGTGGCCTTTATTGCCGGACCAACGGCTGCACCACCTACATGGAACTCGACAGCAGCGGTCGGGCGACCTGTCCCATCTGCGGCGCCACGGGTCTTCGGTGACCGGGCGCTACCCTGTGCACGATGCTCGACGATGACAGCCACGGGACGTCCATCGGCGAGCGCCTGGCTCACGACGGGCGGGTGGTGATGCTCAGTACCCGCGGTCGCACTTCGGGCCGGCCCGCTCGGGCGGCCGTCGGCTTCGTGGAGGAAGCTGACGGCTCGTTGATCGTCGCCGCGGGCAGTCCTTCGGCGCACTGGGCGCGCAACATCGCCGCCTTTCCCTTCCTTACGGCCTCGTGGGCGGAGCACCACGGCAGCTACCGGGCCGAAGCCCTGGAAGGCAGCGCCTTCGCCGCGGCCATTTCCGCGCTCATCCTTCGATACGGAACACCCGCCGAGAGACTGGGACGCGGTCCGGCCTTTCGCCTGCACCCACATCGCGAGTCACCGGCCGATGGGT
>JALZLU010000399.1 GCA_030858685.1 Chloroflexota bacterium
ACGCGATGGGTGAGTCGCTCACCAACGGCTGCCAGGAGGTCATCGACGACTTCGGCCTGCCCGGCTATGCAGTCAATGTCGGCCCCAAGGGCTGCGTCATGTTCACGCCGGCCCGGGTGACCAACTATCGCGACTTCATCGGCCTGGACTCCGAGCTGTGGGCGGCCTCCTTCTTCTATCTCGCGAATCGCGGCATCCTGCTGCCGCCGGGACCGGACGATCAGTGGACGCTCTCGGTCCAGCACTCCCCTGCCGACATCGACCGCTACGTCAGCACGTTCCGGGACTTCGCGGCCGAGCTGACCGCGACCTAGTGCGATAGCTCGGCCAGCGTCCGAGCGACCGTGTCCACGGCCAGATCGACCTCATCGTCCGTGGTCACCAGCGGCGGGATGAAACGAACGACATGGCCGTATATGCCGCAGCTCAGAAGCAGCAGGTGTCGCTCCAGTGCGCCGGCCAGGAGGCGCTTGGCCAGGTCGGGCCGCGGTCGGAGCGAGACTGGATCGGCGAACTCGAGGCCGACCATCAAGCCCCGGCCGCGCACCTCGGCCACTGAGTCCACGGAGGCAGCAGCTTGCCGCAAGCCGGCCAGCAGCCGCTCGCCCTGACGGTGCGCGTTCTCCACCAGGCCCTCGTCGTGGATGACATCCAGCGTCGCGAGGGCGGCGGCGCAGGCCACGGCATTGCCGCCGTACGTGCCGCCGTGGGCACCGGGCGGGAAGGCGTCGATCAGCGAGCGGCGGGCCATCAGGCCCGACAGCGGAAGTCCCGACGCGATGCCCTTGGCCATGACCACGATGTCGGGCGCCGCGTCCGTCCACTCGCTCGCGAAGAAACGACCGGTACGACCGAAGCCGGTCTGTACCTCGTCGGTGACGAGCAGGATGCCGTGCCGATCGGCGATCTGGCGCAGCGCAGGCAGGAAACCGTCCGTCGGTACGACGTACCCGCCCTCGCCCAGGACTGGCTCGACCAGGAAGGCGGCGACGTCGTCCGGATATGCCAGGGTCGCGAACAGCTCGTCGATGGCGCCGATCGTATGAGCCAGGGCGGCCTCCGCACCGCCCAGGCGGAGCGCATCGGGGAAGGGCACGAAGTGGACGCCACCGGGCAGCGGCTCGAAGTGCCCACGGTTCTTGACGGCACTGCTGGTCAGGGCCATGGCGCCGTGTGTCCGGCCATGGAAACCGCCTCGGAAACCGATCACGAGCGGGCGCCGCGTGGCGAACTTGGCCAGCTTGACGGCACCCTCGATGGCCTCAGCGCCCGAGTTGGAGAGGAAGAGCCCGGCAGGCTCACCCAGCGTGGCAAGACCCGGGAAGTTGCGCGGCAGCCGCTCGTGCAGCTCCAGTCCCGGCTTGTGGTAGACGATGTTCTGCTGTCCATGGATGAGCCGGCCCGCTTGATCCGCGATGGCCGCGCTCACCCGTGGATGCGCGTGACCCGTGTTCGTGACGCCGATCCCCGAGGTGTAGTCGAGGTACCGCTCGCCATCGATGGTCTCGAGCCAGGAGCCGCTGCCGCGCTGCACGACCAACTCTGTGTAGCGCGCCCAGACACGCGGGATGCCATCCCGACGCGATAGCCACGTCTGTGTCTCCGTGTCCATGGTGACCGTCATGACGCGATCCTCCGGCTGCGTGCAAGCTCGTCCCCCTGCCGCCGCCGCGCCCAGACGATCTGCGCCGCGATGGTCGCGAAGGCCACGACGAAGATGAGCGTACCCAGGACGTTGACCTCGGGCGGCACGCCGAAGCGTGAGGCGCCGAACACCCAGAGCGGGAAGGTGCGCGTCTGACCCGAAACGAACGAGGTGATCACATAGTCGTCGATGGACAGGACAAAGGCCAGCAGCCCGGCGGCAACGATGCCCGGCAGTATCAGCGGGAACGTGACTTTCCGGAACGTCGTCCAGCCGTCCGCACCCAGATCCATGGCTGCTTCCTCCAGCGCCCGGTCGAAGCCTGCGATGCGCGCCCGGACGGTGACCACGACATAGCTGATGTTGAACATCACGTGAGTGATGGTGATGGTGAGGAGGCCGCGCTGGACACCGGCCGTCACCCATAATGTGAGCAGCGACGCGCCAAGGATCACCTCGGGCGTGGCCATCGGCACGTAGATCAGCAGGTTGGTCGGTCCACGGCCGCGAAACTGATAGCGCGTCAGGGCTAGGCCGATCAGGGTACCCAGTACGGTGGCGCCCAGCGTCGCCACGACCGCCACGATCAGGCTGGTGA
>JALZLU010000429.1 GCA_030858685.1 Chloroflexota bacterium
GGTCGAACGCCGTAGTGCTCGGTCGCGCCACCGTAGGCCAGCACGACGCCGGTCTTGACCTCGTCGAAGATGAGCACCGCCCCGTGCGCCGTGGCCAGCTCCCTGACGCGTTCCAGAAAGCCCGGCAGCGGCGGCACTACGCCGATGTTGAACTGCACCGGCTCGATGATGATCGCCGCGATCTGGCCACGATGTCGCTCCAGGATCCTTTCCAGGGCGTCCGGCCGATTGAACGGCGCGACGACCGTCTCGTCCACGCGCGAACGCGGCAGGCCGGCTGACGCAGGCACGGTGGCGGGTGCATCGTCCGGACCCATCAGCTCTCGCGGAGGCTGGATGCTCACCAGGACATCGTCGTGGTGCCCGTGGTAGCCGCCTTCGAACTTGAGGATCTTCTCCCGGCCGGTGAAGCCGCGCGCCACGCGGATGGCGTCCATGGTGGCCTCCGTGCCCGAATTGGAGAAGCGCACCAGGTCCGCGCCGAAGCGGCGCTTGATCTCCTCGGCGAGCAGCACACCGTCCTCGACGGGGAACGTGTAGCAGGTGCCGTTGGCCACGCGGTGCGCCAGGACATCGGCAAGGATGGGGTGCGAATGACCCGCGGCGAGGACGCCGAAGGCCATGTCGAAGTCGATGTACTCATTCCCATCGACATCCCAGATGAGGGATCCTCGCGCGTCCGTCATGAACAGGGGATAGGGCTCATACGCCTGGAAGGAGCTGGCCACACCCAGAGGAAGCGACCGTCGAGCTCGCTCGAAGAGTTCCGCGCTGCGCGGCGTGCGCTCTCTGTATCGTGCTTCCTCACGCTGGGCGATGGCACCGATCCGTTGTCGGTCGATGGAAGCCGGGGCTGTCGTCATGCCGTCTACCTCAGGTCGGGCGGTGGGCGCCCGGCGTCATCTCCACCATGGCGTGATGGATGCCTTGAGCATCGAGCAGTGAGAGGTAGGCATCGGGATCCATCGACTCCGGGGTCATGATGCCCGCGCCCGCCCACTGCCCGGTAGCGAGGAGCTCCATGGCGATGACCGGATTGAAGCCCGTCTGCCAAGCCACCGCACCCAGGCCATGCCGTCGCCAGGTCTCTTCCGCGTCGGTCATCTGGTACAGGAACACCTCTCTCGGCGCACCATCACGGCGCCCGATGACCCACGTTCCCACGATCGCCCGACCCACCATCCGGTCGCCCACCTTGGCCGGGTCCGGCGTGATGGCGGCCAGCACATCGCGCGGCGCGACCATGACGTCCTTGACCGGCACCTTGTCGGCACGGTCCATGCCCAGAGCATGGATGGTCCGGAGCTTCTCGATGAAGTCGCTTCCCAGGGCGTACTTGAAGGTCACGCGGCGCGCCGGGATGCTGCGTGGCACGAGCACCACTTCCTCGTGCTCCACGTTGACGCATTCGACCGGGCCCACGCCCTCCGGGAACGGGAACATCTCCGGGGCGCTGAAGGGCTCCGTCGTGTGCCAGGTCCCGTCCTGCCAGACGAGGGGCGGGTTGAGACACTCTTCGATGGTCGTCCAGATGGAGAACACCGGCGCGAAGGCGTAACCCTCGATGCGCAGGTCGCCGCCGTCCCGGATGTGGACTTCTTCCACCTCGTCGAAGAGGTTCTTGGCGGCATGAGCGGCGAACACGTCGGTCAAGCCGGGATCCATGCCCATCCCGAGGAGGGCCAGCTTGCCGGACCGTTCCCACTCCGCCGAGCGGGCGAACTGCTCGTCGCCCAGCATGACCCCGGGCTGCTCGTTGGGCATCTCGGGGTGCGGCTGCGACAGGCTCACGGCCATGTCCATGTAGTCCACGCCGGCCGCCAGCGCGGCGTCGAAGATGGGCATCACGAAGGATGGGTCGACGGCGTTCATGATCAGGTCGATGCGATGCCGGCGACACAGCTCGGCGATGGCCGCGGGCGAGCGAGCGTCTATTTGCTCGCTCACGAACTGTTCCGGCCGGCCGATCTGGGCACCGATGTGCGAGGCGCGCTGCGCATCGTAGTCGGCCAGCACCATCAGCTCCAGCCACTCGCGTCCGGCGGAGAGTCGCGCGATCGCCTCGCCCACCGTGCCCACGCCGATCAGCAGTACGCGCATGGCTTCCTCCGCGGGCGACGGATCCTGGTCAAGGCCGTCACTGCCCGGTCTTGGCCATCACGTGCTTTACGATGGTGTAGTCCTCGATGGAATACGAGCTCATGTCCTTGCCATAGCCGGACCGGCCGAAACCGCCGTGCGGCATCTCCGATGCGATGGTCAGGTGGTCGTTGATCCAGACCGTGCCGTATCGCAGACGACGGGCGGCGTTCATGGCGCGGCTGACGTCCCGCGTCCAGACGGACGCGGCCAGGCCATAGGGCACCTCGTTGGCCCATCGGAGGGCCTCCTCGTCGTCCGCGAAGCGCTGGACAGTGACGACCGGTCCGAAGACCTCGTGCTGGACGATCTCCGAGTCCTGGCTCGGGTCGCCGATCACCGTCGGACCGTAGAAGTAGCCCCGCCCTTCGCCAGCGGAGCCGCCGACAAGGACTCCGGCGCCGGCCTCCTGCGCACGCTCGACGAACCCGGCTACACGCTCGCGCTGGGCGCCACTGACGAGCGGACCCATGTCCAGGTCGTCGGCGTCAGCCGGGTTGCCCATCTTCAGCGACTTGACGGCCGGCACGAGCACCGAAAGCAGGTCCTCGTACACTCGACCGGAAGCGATGACGCGCGTCGCGGACGTGCAATCCTGGCCTGAGTTGAAGAATCCGGCCGTCTTGACCGACTCGGCCACGGCCGCCAGGTCGGCATCATCGAAGACGAGTACCGGCGCCTTGCCGCCCAGCTCCAGGTGAAGGCGCTTGACGGTATCGGCGGCAGCGGCCGCGATCTCCTTGCCCGTGGCGGTGTCGCCGGTGATGCTGATCATGTCGACTTCGGGGTGGGTCACCAGACGTCTGCCGACGGTGCGTCCAGGTCCGGTGATGACGTTCAGGACGCCCTTGGGCAGGATGTCGGCGGCCAACTCAGCTAGGGCCAGCGCGCTGAGCGGCGTGAGCGAGGACGGCTTGAGTACCACGGTGTTGCCGGCCGCGAGTGCCGGCCCGAGCTTCCAGATGGCCATCATCAACGGGTAGTTCCAGGGCGCCACCTGCCCGACCACTCCGACCGGCTCGCGCCGGACCATGCTGGTCCAGCCCTTGACGTACTCGCCGGCCGCCTTGCCCTCGACGACGCGCGCCGCGCCAGCGAAGAAACGCAGGTTGTCGATCGAGAACTCGACATCGAAGCTGGCGACGCTCATGGGCTTGCCCACGTTGGAGGACTCCAGCCTTGCCAGCTCCTCCGCGCTGTCCTCCATCTTCTGCGCCAGGCGCCAGAGCATCATGCTTCGCTCGCCGGGCGTCGTCTGCGACCAGCTCTCGAATGCCTCACGCGCGGCCGCCACGGCCCGATCGACGTCCGCTTCACCGCCCACGGGCACATCGCCGATGGGCTCCTCGGTGGCAGGATCGATGACCGAACCGGTCGCGCCGTCGGCGGCGTCGCTCCAGTCTCCGTTGATGAACATCTGGCGGCGCGTGGCGGTAAGAGTCATGGCCTCACCTGTGCTGGGCGTGCGAGGACTGTGGCGGATGACCGTATCCTATTCCGCTACCGCTACGAGCCGTGGCCGCGAGCGACCTACCGCTATGCGAGACCTCGCGCCGCCCACGCCACGGCCTTGAGCGAGAACCGACCATCGGTCAACGCCGCTCGGCAGCGCTCGCGCAGCTGAGCCCGCCGCGCGGGCTCCAGCCTGCCAAGGTAGACGCCTGCTGGGCCCACACCGTGAGTGAACGGCTCCCACCAGTCGTCGAAGCTCGCGAAGTCCCGGCTGACCGACAGCGCTGCCTCCTCGATCTCGCGAAGCCCGGCGACCCGCAGCAGCTCGACGAGGTGACCCTGGCGAGCGCCCGCGAGCCTCGACTCGTCAACGGCGTGAGGATCGAGTGCTCGCGATGCCTCCCAGAACGGTCCTAGAGCGCCGCGACCGCTGGCGTAGTCCCAGACGCAGCAGGCCACGACGCCGCCGGCTCGTGTCACTCGCGCCATCTCGCGCAGCCCGGCGACAGGGTCCGTCATGAAGTGGACGACGAGTTGAGCCAGCGCAGCATCGAACCGATCGTCGGGGTAGGGGAGGGCTTCGGCGCTCGCCCGCCGGATGTCCACTCCCGGATGCCGTTCCCGCGCGGCGGCGACGAACGACTCTGACGGGTCGACGGCGACGACCTGGTCGGCTCCCAAGCGAGACACCAGCTCGGTCGTGAGCGCGCCCGGCCCGCACCCGACGTCGATCGCTCGCTGGCCGGGACCGATGCCCGCGAGATCCGCCAGCTGCGGCGCCAGAAGCCCAGACCAGCTGCCCATGAACCGGTCATACGCGTCCGCGGAGACATCGAAGCTCACCCAGGCAATGTACCCCGTCAGCGAGGCGGCGCCAATGCCGCGCCGCCTGACCGTGTGGTGAGCATCGGTTCCCTCGTGGGAAGAGCGCGTCAAGGCGACGTGCTGGGAGCGGGAGTCCGGCATCGCGTCGGCACCGAGCCGCTGTAGAACCCCGGTGGTCGTTGTCGGCAGCGGGCCCGGCGGCCTCCAGGTCGCGTACTCACTCCGCGCGCGGCGTGCCCTACGCCCACGTCTCGGCCGACGCCGAGCCGGGCGGGATGTTCCGCCGCTTCACGTTGTTCCAGCGCCTGCTCGCGGGGACGAAGCCGCACGCGCCTGAGGTCGAGCTCGCGCCCGATCCGCTCCACCGCTTCGAGCAGCAGTCCTACCAGGCGGAGCTGCGCTCCCGGCTTGCCGCGTTCCTCACCTCGCGACCTAGGGGCCGCTGGAGCGCGACCGGTGGCGGAGCCTGACGGAATGCGCCACGGGTGACATGATGGTCCACCGATGGCTCTCCCGACCGGTCCCGATGTCGCGTTCCTGTTCACCGACATCGAGGGGTCGACCCGCACCGAGCGCGCCGTCGGCTCGGACCTCTGGGCGGAGGTCGTCGCGCGTCACGATGAGCTGATGCGACGGGCGATCGAGCGGCACGGCGGGTCGGTCGTCAAGACGGAGGGCGACGCGTTCTTCGCCGCATTCGCGGGAGCGGCAGATGCCGTGGCGGCAGCCGCCGAGGCGCAGCGAGCGCTCGCCACCGAGCCTTGGCCCAACGATGCGACGATCCCGGTACGGATGGGCATCCATCTCGGCGAGGGACGGCTGCGCACGCGACTCGCAGCAGGCGACCCCGAGGACTATGTCGGGATCGACGTGAACTACGCCGCCCGGATCGCGGCTGCTGCGAACGGCGGCCAGATCGTGCTCTCGGCGCCGCTCGTCGCGGCGCTCCCTGCCGAGCTCGCCCGACTGCCCGGCATGGAGGACACAGGCGTCGTCGACGACGGGTTGCGCTCGGTGAAGGACTTTGACGAACCCGCGCCGCTGTTCCGTCTCGTCGTCCCAGGCGCCGCCGACGACGACCGACCGCTGCGCACGACCGAGGTGCCCTCCAACCTGCCCGGCGACGTCACGAGTCTCGTCGGCCGCGAGACTGAGATCGAGCTGGTCCATCGCGACCTCGAAGCTGCCCGGATCGTAACGCTGACCGGTCCCGGCGGCTGTGGCAAGACCCGCCTTGCCATCGCGGTCGCGCGCGAGCTTCGCGACCGATACCCGCACGGGGTATGGCTCGTCGACCTCGCAGCGGTCGGGGACGTCGGACTCGTGGAGTCCGCGATCGCCACGGCCGTCGGTGTCCGCGAGTCGCCAGAGCGCTCGATGGCCGAGGCCCTCCACGGTCACCTCCGCGACCGCACGGTGCTGCTCGTGCTCGACAACCTGGAGCAGCTGCTCCCCGCCGCGGCGGAGATCGTCGCCGGGCTCGTCCGGTCCGCGCCGCACGTGCGCGTGGTCCTGACGAGCCGCGAGTTACTTCGGATAGCCGGGGAGCGGGCGCACCATGTGCCGCCGCTCGACCCCGACGAGGGTATCGCACTGTTCCTCGACCGGGCACGTGCACACCGACCCGACCTCGTGCTCAGCGAGGACACAATCGCCGCGGTGCGCGCCATCGCGGAACGGTTGGGCGGGCTGCCTCTCGCGCTGGAGCTCGCGGCGGCGCGCGTCCGGATGCTCTCGCCGCGGCAGATCCTCGAGCGGCTCGGCCGGAGCCTGGATCTCGGCGGAGGCGCGCGCGACCTGCCGGAGCGCCAGCGGACGCTGCGTGGTGCGGTCGGGTGGAGCTATCAGCTGCTCCCCGATCCGGAGCGGCTCCTGTTCGGTCGGCTCGGTGTGTTCGCGAGCGGCTGGACCGTCGAGTCCGCGCTCGCCGTGGCGGACCCGGAGGCGGACCTCGGCATCGATATCGTCGAGGGGATCGAGTCCCTGGCGGACAAGAGCCTGGTCCGCATCGAGCCCGCCCCCGACGCGGATAGCTCGGCCGACGCGGGACCGCGATTCGGCATGCATCCGCTCCTCCGAGAGTTCGCTCTGGAGCGGCTAGACGAGAGCGGCGAGCGGCTGACGGTCGAGGAGCGCTTCGTCGCGGAGTGCGTGGGCATCGCCGAGCGGGCGGGCGCGGTGATGCTCGCGACCGGTGGTGAGGCAGCGATGGCGGCGCTCGATCGTGAGGAGCGGAACCTCCGCGCAGCGCTTGACTGGTCGCTCGCCCACGACGCGCCGACGCATGGCCTCCGGATCATCGGCGCGACGTGGCGCTGGTTCCAGGGCCGCGGTCGGCTCAGGGAGGCACGCTCTACGCTCACGCGGCTGCTCGAACATCCGTCGCCCTCCGATCGGCGCGTCCGGATCGCCGCCCTGGCAGCCGCTGGCGGCCTGGCGTACTGGATGCGTGACTTCATCGCCGCGCGGGCTGCCTACGAGGAGCGTCTCGCGCTCGCCCAGGAGACGGGTGACCCCATCCTCACCGCCGACGCGCACTACGACCTGGGCTTCATCGGCATGACGTCGCAGGATGACGCGATGCTCCGCGCGCACGAGGAGCGCGCGCTCGAGCTATACACGGCGGCCGGCCACGAGGACGGCGCGCTTCTGGCACGCCAGGCACTCGTGCTGAGCTTCTTCCTGGGCGGTGAGTACCCGAGGGCGCGCGATCTCGAGAGGCAGAACCTCGACGTGTTCCGGCGCGCGGGCTCGCAGATGCAGGTCGCAAGCAGTTCGACGCTCCTGTCCGCGATCGAGTGGCGCGCCGGGGACGTCGAAGGCGGCTGGCATCGGTTGAGCGGTGCCCTGTCGCTGTTCCATTCGCTGGAGCACCCACCCGGCCTGGTACGAGCGCTCGGTCTCGCCTCGATCATGCTGCTCTCGGGTGGCCCGTCGGAGCTCGGCGCGCGCGTCGCGGGCGCAACGTACCGGCTCGTCCGGGAGAAGGGCCTGATGCTCGGTCCGGTGCACGTGCTGCACCTGCCGGAACCCTCGCTGCTCGCGGAGGCGCGCTTCGGAGCCGAGCGGGCCGCGGAGCTGATGGCGGAGGGCGAGGCGATGACGACCGAAGACTTGGTCGCCGCGCTCGCCGGCTCGCCGGTGCCTGGCGCGCCGCTCTCCGCGACGCCGGCGAGGCAGCCCGCGGCCGAGTCGTCGCCGAGTCTCTCGCCGTGACGCGGCGACCGTTGGCCTCGCCCTCGCGACGTCAGGCGCTCTCGAATGCCGCCTTCACATTCGGGCGGAACGCGGTCGCCTGACACGTGCCCCTGCAGCCGCATCTTGACCGGCATGCGACCCTTCTGGGGCACAGCCGCAACGAAGATACGAGAAGGGAGCGAGATGGGAGCAGCCATGTCCAGCCAGAAGGTGACCACCTCCTTGCACGACATGAGGCCCCATGCGCACGCTCAATCTCGGCATCCTGGCCCACGTAGACGCAGGTAAGACCACACTCACCGAGCGGCTCCTCTTCACCGCCGGCGCCATCGATCGCGTCGGGACGGTCGACGCCGGCACCACTCAGACCGACTCGCTCGATCTCGAACGCGAGCGCGGCATCACCATCCGATCCGCCGTCGCCTCGTTCCAGGTCGGCGACCTTGCCGTCAACCTGGTCGACACCCCCGGCCACCCGGACTTCATCGCAGAGGTCGAGCGCGTCCTGGGTGTGCTCGACGGCGCCGTGCTCGTCGTCTCGGCCGTCGAGGGCATCCAGCCGCAGACACCGCTCCTGTTCCGCGCGCTGCAGCGGCTCCGCGTCCCGACCCTGATCTTCGTCAACAAGGTCGATCGCGCCGGGGCAGACGTACCGCGGGTCGTCGACGCACTTGCGCGCCGGCTTGCGCCCACGGTCATCCCGATGGGCACGGTCAGCCAGGTCGGTGGACGCGACGCCTCGTTCGTGCCGTTCACGGCCGGCGACGAGGCGCACCGAACGGCACTCACGGAGACCCTCGCGAGCCATGACGAGGCGATCCTCCAGGCGTACGTCAGGGACGAGGCCGCGCTCGCAGATCCGTGGCTGCGCGAACAGCTGGCCGTCCAAACGCGCCGTGCGCTTGTCCACCCGGTCTACTTCGGCTCGGCCGCGCACGGGATCGGCATCGACGCGCTCCTTGCGGGGATCGCGGAGCACCTCGGCGGAACGGACCGCGATGCGGAGGCGCCGGTCTCCGGCCGCGTGTTCAAGATCGAGCGGACGTCATCGGGCGAGCGGGTCTCGTATGTCCGCCTCTTCGCCGGCACCCTGCGTCCGCGCCAGCGCGTGCTGGTGGGTGGGAAGGAGGAGGCCAAGGCCAGCTCGATCCGGGTGTTCGCGCCGGCCGGCGCGCCACGACGCGACGCCGTGACGGCGGGCGAGATGGCGACCATCAGCGGCCTCGGCGCCGTGCGCGTCGGTGATGCGGTCGGCGAGCCACCGGCAGGCGAGGCCGCGACGGCCCGTTTCCCACGACCCGCGCTTGAGGCCGTCGTCTTCGCCCGCAGTCCCGAACAGCAGGGCTCGCTGCATGCCGCGCTCAACCGGCTTGCGGAACAGGACCCGCTCATCGATGTCCGCCGGGACGACCGCCTGCACGAGATCGCGGTATCGCTCTACGGAGAGGTCCAGAAGGAGGTCATCCAGGCGACGCTGGAACGCGACTTCGGGATCGTGGCGGACTTCCGCGAGACCACGACGGTGTGCATCGAGCGGCCGGGCCGGATCGGTGAGGCAGAGGAGGTCATCCACGCGAAG
>JALZLU010000444.1 GCA_030858685.1 Chloroflexota bacterium
CCTGGACCAGGCCGGTCAGCTGCGTGAGGAAGAACGCCGAGACGGCATTCCGCTTGATCTCCCAGTAGGTGTTGTGGAAGACCTGCTCCCAGGCCTGACGTGAGGTGCGGCGCTCGGCCGTCTCGGCTCCTTCGGGGCGAGGAACCTCCTGGACCCGGTGTGCTGGAAGGACACCGGCGGGGCAGAGGGGGGTCACGCTGTGGTCGTCGAGACCGCTGTAGTCCATCGCGACTCCGAAGAAGCCACCGGCACCGAACGTCTCATAGCCGTCGTCGAGCTCGTCGAAGGCCCGGTGCATTGCCTCCTCGCGCTCATCGATGCAGAGCACCAGCTGTGCCTTGGGTCGCACCGTGCGGTCACGCCAACGGCCACGGTCGCGGTTGGCCGCGAGCGCGCCGAGAATCTCCTCGCGGTAGTGGCGTTCGAACGCCGCCAGCCAGACCGGACCGTGTGAGGACTCGGGGAAGCCGTCGAGGACGGTCAACAGACGGTCGCGGAGACTCGCGGAGAGGAACCGTACGTCCATGGTTGACCACCCCTGCAGCTGCGCGAGGCGGAACAACCGCCAGGCGTGGTCTTCTGCACGGAACTGACCCCCCGTGCCGCGGTTGTGCTCCTGGTGGGCCCAGGCCAGGTCGCCAAGGTGGGCCCAGGACTCTTGCGTTCGGTTCCCTGCCCCGAGCTCGCGCACGGAGCCCGCGAGGAAGGGAGGCACGGTGCCTGCGAGTGCTGCCGTCCGCAGCCACAGCTCGTGGGGGCGTCCGCGCAGGTAGGTGACGAGTTCTGCCGGCTCGAGGTCCCACGTGCGACGCGTCACCGCGGTGACCATGACCGTCTCGACAAAGAGGCGAACGGCGAGATACTGCGCGAGGTCGGTGGGCTGGGCCTGCTGCCGGGGGAACTGCGGATTGGAGCCGCGCCAGTTCATCATCCCCGCCCAGCCCGGCAGTGCGGCCAGGGTTCGGCCGCAGTAGCTGCCCCAATGCTCCTCCTCGACTCCCAGGCGGGTGAGCAGGAGGACGGTGGCGTCCGTGGGGTCGTCGGGCAGCGCGGCCGCCGCGTCGCGCCAGTCCGGGAGCCCTTCGAGATCCAGCGTCCGGTCGTGGTCGAGGGAGCGGCGCCATGCCTCATAGAAGCCGAGCGTGCGGTCCGGCATGCGCCAGGCCGCCTGGCCGAGATCGAGGAAGGCCGCACAGCGACGGATCAGGTAGCTGTTGACGCGTTCGACGATGTCCTCGCCGACCACGGCGTTCAGGAGATCTGCGTGGGTACGGTCGCGGCCGACACGGTCGAGCTGGTCACCGGCGACCAGCTGAAGATGGGTGGCCAGCCGGTGCCGGGGATCGGCGGTTCTCACTGCATCGGCGAGAGTCTGAAGTGCGCTGTCGCTCGCCTCGCCGGACTGGTCTGCGAGGTCGTACAGGGCCTCAGCGGCCCTGCGCGACAGTCCTTCTGCATCGGTGTCGGCCAGCACGAACCAGGCGGCGTACGCCGCTTCGCGGAGCGCTGGCCGGGTGGCCGCGGCCGGGTCGCCGGCGGCGCGCTCACGCATCCTGTCAAGCACGGCGGTGGCAGCGTCGCGTACAGCCGAACGGAGCTCGCGACTCAGCGGCACAGGGGGGCCATCCCCGCTCCCCATGCCCTCGAACTGCTCGGCGACGTGCTCCTGCGCCATATGAGGGTCGCGATCGCGCAGGGTCACCGGGTCGGTCGGTCCGTGGGGATCGGTTAGGCCGAACGCGGCGAGGCAGGCCTGCCACAGGCCTCCGACGGCATAGCCCTCCAGGTCACCGGCGCAGTGCTCCTGGAGAGCGTCGAGCGTTCCTGGCACGTTGAAGTGGCGTCGAGCCAGTCCTCGCACGGTGTGGGCCTCGGCCTGCAGCCACAGCTGACGGGCACGCTCTGGATCACGGTCGGTGCCCGGCAGGTGGGCGCAGTGGACGTCGACTGCCGCGAGGTATGCGTCCTGCCGCTCAGCTGGAATACCGAGGTCTTGCAGCAGACGCGCGACTGGAGCGACTTTCGACGCGGCGGGATCGGCCGCCAGGTTCGTCGTCACCTCGTCGCGCACCGCTGCGGGGGCGTCCACGCCCAGCACGTCGCAGAGCCAGTAGGCCAGCGTCCAGTCGGAGCCGATCCGGTGGATGCTCGCCGAGAGATCCGCGTTCGAGCGTTCGAGCAGCCGGGACCGGGCGGCTTCACTGACATCGTCTGCCACGCGCCGGCGAGCATGGCCGCTCGTCATGGCCTCGCCCAGCACGGCAGGAGAAATCGCCGTGGCGCCGTACACGAGGTGCAGCCTGCGGATCTCTGCTGCGGAGGTGTCGCGACCGCCGACGGTGCCCAGCATCTCCGTGGCGCCCAGCTCGGGCCGCGCCGCGAACACCGCGTCGAGGTCGGCGTCGGTGATGCGGCCCGCGTGATAGCGGGCCCGCCCGGTTTCGACAGGTTCGTAGGCGCGGCCACCGAGCAGCTGTTCGGCCTCGGCCACCGCGCGCTCGAAGGGCTTGTGCTGAAGCCCGTGCAGGGTGTTGTGGTGGACGAAGGTCGTCATCGGGCCCTGGCTGGGCAGCAGGTGTCCCCAGTGCTCGAGCTCATGGGCGAGGTGTGCGCGCTGGGCGTCGAGCACCGCTGGCGCCGCTGCGGAGTGTTCCGGTTCCATCGGCCCGCGATCAGCCACTGACCGAGCTCATCGCACGGACGGTCGCATCGAACAGGCTGAGAGCAAGGCTCGGAAAGATCCCCAGCACGACGGTGAGCACTGCGAGCGGCACTGCCGCAGCCAGCTCGCGGGCGTCGAGGTCTCGGATGCCGTGCCAGCGGGGATCGGGCTCGCCGGCGAACATGGCGGTGATGACCCGCAGGGTGAACGTGGCGGTCACGAGGATGCCGAGGCTTGCGAACAGCACGAACAGGCCCCAGCGTTCGAAGGCACCCAGCAGGGTCTGGAACTCGCCGACAAACTGTGCCAGCCCTGGCATGCCCATCGACGCCAGGAGGCCGAGCATGAGCAAGCCCGTGTACACCGGCACCTGAGTGCGCAGGCCAGACAACTGGCCCAGTTCCATGGTCTGCGTGCGCTCGTAGATGATGCCGACCAGCAGGAACAACCCGCCCGTGATGATGCCGTGGGCCAGCATCATGAACATCGCTCCAGACACCCCGGTGACATTCAACGCCGCGATGCCGAGCAACACGAACCCCATGTGGCTGATCGAGGAGAACGCGACGATCGCCTTGAGGTCGGTCTGCCGGAAGGCCAGGAAGGCGCCGTAGAGGATGTTGACCAGGGCCAGCACGAACAGTGCTGGCAAGAACGCCTGCAGACCCAGCGGCAAGGTGTCGGCGACGCGCAACAGGCCGTAGGCGCCGAGCTTGAGCAGGATGCCGGAGAGCATGATGCTCACCGGCGTCGGCGCCTGGACGTGCGCCAGCGGCAACCAGCCGTGCAGGGGGAACACGGGGATCTTGAC
>JALZLU010000445.1 GCA_030858685.1 Chloroflexota bacterium
GCCGCCTCGTCGCGCTCGGTGGCCCGCTGGTACTCCTCGAAGCCGATGCGCTGTTCGGCCAGGCGCACCTTCAGCTCGTCGATCATGACGTCCATCTCGCGCTCGACCAGCAGCTCCGGTACCTCGACCGTGGCATTGGCCGCAGCGAACTCGATGATGTGGTCAGCGAAGGCGTGGCGGGCACGGTCGCGGGCGCTCCGCTCCACCCGCCGGGCGATCTCCGTGCGGAGCGTGGCCAGGTCGGCGTAGTCGCCCAGAGAACGAGCGAACTCGTCATCCAGGGCAGGCGGCTGCTTCTGGCGCAGTTCACGCAGGGTGGCCGTGAACTCGACTTCCTTGCCCGCCAGCTCCGCCTGCCCGTAATCGTCCGGGAAGGTCACGCTGAACGTCTTCTCCTCGTCCTCGCGCATGCCCACCAGGTTGGCTTCGAAGCCGGGCACCATGCGTTCCTTGCCGATGATCAACGGAAATCGCTCTGACTGGGCACCTTCCACGGGTGCGCCGTCCAGGCGCCCCTCGAAACCGATGACGGCGTAGTCCTCGTCCTGAGCGCCGCGGTCCTCGACCGGCACCAGGCTTGCCTGCTGGTCGCGCAGCTGCTCGACCACGGCCCCCACCTTGGCCTCGTCGACATCCTCGACCTTGATGCTGAAGGGGTAGTCGGTATAGGCGCCCAACTGGACCGTGGGACGCACGGGCAGCGTGACCCGATAGGCCGCTCCATCCTGCTCGTGGAACGTCATCCACTCCGGTGCGGGGATGGCCAGCACGTCCAGCTCGCTCTGGCGCAGTGCCTCGATGACGGACGCTTCGAAGAGATGCTCCTTGGCATCGTCATAGATGGGATCCGGTGCCTCGGGATCGTCACGGCGGATGCCCAGGGCGCGTTCCAGCATCGGTCGGGGGATGCGTCCGGGTCGGAACCCGGGCACCCGGTGCCGTTGTCCGATGTGTCGCACGGACACGTCGATGGAGCGCTTGACGCGCTCGGCAGGCAGCTCCACCTCGAGCACGACGGTGCTGCGCTCAGCGGGTCGGGCGTTGAACTTCACGGTCGACGGTGCGATGTGTGCATGGGGAGAGGGAAGTATAGGCGGGCCGGGGCGTACGGGCGGCGAGCACCCCACTCCGTGCCGCAGCCGCCGAGGTCGGTGCCTGGAAGCACCGGTGCAGGGCGTGCATGCCCTACGCTAGTTGCCTTCCGGGATGCCGTCACGTGCTGACGCGCCCGCCGCATGGAGGGCCATTGACCGGCCTCATCAAGTTCGGCGCCTTCAGTACCGTGCTGATCGCCCTTCTCGTCTTTGTGATTATCCCCGTCGTGGCCGGCCCCATCATCAGCGGATTCGTGCGCGATGCTGGCGTACAGGGCGACGACCTCGACGTGAGCGTCGACCTGTTCGGCCCGAGCATCCTCACCGGTCGCGCGCCCTCGGTGCGCGTCCAGGCTGACGACGTCGAGGTGCCGCGTGCCGTCATCGGGCGCGTGGACGTCACGCTGACCGACGTGTCCGTGCCCGATCGCAGCTTCGCGTCCATCAGCGGCACGCTCGACGACGTTCGCGTGACCGGTCCGGGCGGCCTGGCCCTGGTGGTCCAGACCATCGACCTGGAAGGCCCCGCCGAGGCGACCCGCGCCACAGGATCGATGGATCGGACCGGATCGGAGGCGCTGGTCCGTGAGATCGCCGGCCAGGCTGGCGTGCAGCTCGATGAGGTGACGCTGGGCGAGGGCTCACTGACCGTCGAGCAGGACGGCCGAGCGACGGAGGCGCAGCTCCGCGTGGCCGGCGACGCGCTCATCCTCGACGCCGAGGAGGCGGACCCTGTCGTGCTCCTGGCGCCCGCGCCATCGGAGTCCTGGCGGCTGAAAGACGTGCGCGTGACACCAGACGGAATGGTGGTGGAACTGACCGTCGACGCGCGCGAGCTTGCCTCGCAGATGAGCGCTCCGCAGCCCTGAGTCGTGCCCGGCCCTTCGTCTCGAAGAGTGGGCGTGACTGGGCGATGGTGGGCAAGGTCGGGGTCGAACCGACACGCCGCTCACGCGGCACCAGGTCCTAAGCCTGGCGCGTCTGCCATTCCGCCACTCGCCCGGGGCCACACTCTACCGCGTGAGGCGGCCGGAATGGCTCAAGGGCTGAATTTCTTCCCGACGGTGGTCGCGACGGAGTCCGCTGGCGACACGCTGCCGGCGCGTTCCTGATGGCTGCTGGCGGGGTCCCGCTTCTTGTCGGCGGCGAAGAGCTTCTCGGCCATGGCCTTGGTGCCCAGGGCCGAGAGGGGTCCCAGGAATGAGTCGTAGGTCTTCCAGAAGCTCTGCCGGGCGCCGGCCGGGGCCTGCTGGGGCCGCTTCTTGCTCATCCAGTCGTAGAAGTCCTGTTCCAGACGCTGGCGCACTTCCTCGGCATTGGAAGCGGTCTTGTCCACCAGCTTCTCGACATCCTTGGGCAGGATCCCCTTCAGGCGATCCTTCTTGGTCGGCCGGACACGACGTTCCATGGCCTGGATGATCCGCTTCGGGCCACCCACAGCCAGGAAACCGGCCCCCCCGATGAGCCCCATCGTCTTGACCGGGTTGGCCTTGACCTTGGCCGGGATGTCCACCGCGGAGCGGGCCGCACCACGAAGCTCGTCCAGCTCGTGGCCCAACGCCTTTCGCGCGGCGACTACCTCTTGGTTAGCTTGCTTCGTTGTCGCTGCCATTCCTGTCCCAACCAGCTACGGGTCTCTTTGGCGGCCGTCATCGACTCGTTCGGCACGAGCTTCCCGAAGCGCTTCTCCGGGGCGATGCCCTCGCGCATGGCGAGCATGACCTGGAAGGCGGGCCACGCCAGCAGGCCGATGGTGACGCCGATGGCGACGGCACCCTTGAGATCGTAGGTCACGGCGCCCAGGATCGATCCGATGACGACACCCAGGGAGCCGCCCAGGCCGAAGCCGCTCAGGGCACCACGGGCGCCGTCGGCTTTGGCGCCCAGGGCGAGGCCCGCCAAGCCGAGCACGATGAGCCCCACCAGTGCTCCGGCCAGCATCGGATAGGCCGCGTCAAGGGAGTCTCCGCCAAGGGCGAAGCCGAAGAGTGCGCCAAGGACGGCGCCTGCGGCCAGACCGCCGATGGCGCCCGCCGCACCCGCTCGGAGGCCGGCCAGCAGTCCCAACAGGCCCAACACGACGGTCATCGCCAGCAACGTGACATGCAGGCCGGTCATGGCACCGCCGTCCAGGCGCAGGACGGGCTCCAGTGCGTCGGCAAGCGCGACGAACGCGTTGCGCAGGAGGTTCGAGGCGAAGAGGAGCGAGAGTAGCGCGCCCACGGCGACGGCCAGACCGAGCGCCAGCACGGGCACCCGAGGCGAATTGCCGATGAGCACAAGTCCTAGCGCGGCGATGATGCCCAGGGTTGCCAGGGTGCCGTGCAGCAGGCCCCAGCCCATCGAGCCGAAGAGCCACTCGCCCAGGAAGAGCCAGGTTCCGGTGTAGAGCAACGTGACCAGTAGCAGCGCCAGGCCGAGCATCATGCCGGCCAGGAGCGCGATGATCTTGGCCTGTTCGACGATGACGCCGATCTCCGTCTTCAGCAGACCGACGTGTGCAGAGACGAGCCCGCCAGTCGTCGACTTCACCTTGCCCAGCTGCTCTCGCAGACCCGGCGCGGGGGGCGCGGGGGGCGTCTGCGGTCGCTGACCGGTCGCGCGAGTACCCGCCGGGGGAGTCCCGCCGGGGCGGCCGGTAGCTAGCGCAGGCTTGTGCGCCGCGGGCGGGCGGGGCGTCGAGGGGGTCGAGGGGGTCGACCCCGTGGACCGGGGGGCTGCGGTCCCACCCGCCTCTGCGGACGCGGAAGCTCGGTCCGCGGGCCGATCGGCGGGGCTGGACGGGAGTTCGGACGTCAGGGCTCTGCCTCGATGCGTGGGCTTGGGCATGGGCAGGATACCAAGCCCGTCGCCATCGGATATCCCGTGACGCGTGCCGCTACGTTGCAGCCGCCCATCAGGGGTCCCAACGAGCCTTCAACTCAGGCGCAGGTCGCCACTGACGAGTCGCTCACCGATGTCGAAGAAGCCGTATACCCGTCGATAGCCGGCATCCGAAGTGCCCGGGAGGCGTCCCGAGGCCACGTGCCAGAGGTGTCGCTCGAGTTCCTCGATGCGACCCGCCAGCTCCGCCGACGAGCGCGGCGCGGCGATGTCAGCGTATGTTCGGCGGCCGGTCGGAAAGCGCACGGACGGAGAAGGTGTCGAGGGCATCAGCGCGAAGACCAGCCGGGCATGCTCAAGCGCAGCCAGGCCTCGTCCAGGAGAACCAGCCAGGATGCGTTCGCCGCCGGCGCCGGCACGCGCCTGCATCGCCTCGATGAGGGCTGCCCGTGCTTCGGCCGTGTCGCGTGGCTCGGGCAGCCCCAGGCCGCCGATGAGGATCAGCGCGCGAAGCTCCTCGAGGTCCGTTCCGGTAGCCCGCAGGCCAGCGCGGAAGCCAGCCTCCATGTCCTCGATGTGCGGTAGCGTCTCGGTCGCCAGCACCTCGCTCGCGCCCTCGGGCAGATCGCCCGTGGCGGCCAGCGCATGGAGCAGCTCCAGGGTCCGTCGGAAGACCGCGCCCAGTCGATCGAAGTCGCTGAAGCCGCTGGAAGCGAGCTGATCCATGATGCTGAGTATCAGCCCCTTCGGCAAGTGGCGAGATCAGGGCGGGAAGGTGACGAGTACCTCCCGTACCGGCTCGGGGACAGTCAAAGGCCCGGCGAGACGGTTCTCGCCGGGCCTGGTCGTCGAGTCCTGAAGCGGTGCGCGACTCCTAGAAGTCCATGCCGCCCATGCCGCCCATGCCGCCGGGGGGCATCTGCGGCGCTGCGGCTGCGGGCTCGGGCTTGTCGGTGATCATGGCCTCCGTGGTCAGGACCATGGCCGCGATGGAGGCGGCATTCTCGACAGCAGAGCGGGTGACCTTGGCCGGGTCGACGATGCCCCGTGCCAGCAGGTCGGTGTAATCGCCGGCCACCACGTCGTAGCCGATGGTGCTATCGCCCGCTTCCTGCTGACGCCGGCGGATGTTCTCCAGGATCACGCCGCCGTCCATGCCGGCGTTCTCGGCCAGTCGCTTGGCCGGCTCCTCGAGTGCACGGCGCACGATGCGTACGCCGATGGCCGCGTCGCCCTCCAGGCCCATGTCGTCGAGTGCCGACTGCACGTTCAGCAGCGCCACGCCACCGCCGGGAACCAGACCCTCCTCGAGCGCCGCGCGCGTCGCCGAGAGCGCATCTTCCACGCGGTGCTTCTTCTCCTTGAGCTCCGTCTCCGTGCCGGCGCCGACCTTGATGATGGCCACGCCCCCGGCGAGCTTGGCCAGTCGCTCCTGGAGCTTCTCGCGATCGTAATCCGAGGTGGTCTCCTCGATCTGCGCCTTGATCTGCTTGACGCGGGCGTCGATCTCGGGCTGCTGGCCGCGGCCCTCGATGACCGTGGTGGTGTCCTTGGTGGACAGGACGCGACGGGCGCGGCCCAGATCCTCCAGGTTCACCGAGTCGAGCTTCCGGCCGACCTCTTCGCTGATGACCTGTGCGCCGGTCACGATGGCCAGGTCGCGCAGCATCTCCTTGCGTCGATCGCCGAAGCCGGGAGCCTTGACGGCGAGCACGCTGACGATGCCGCGCAGCTTGTTGACGACCAGCGTGGCCAAGGCCTCACCGTCGACATCCTCGGCCACGATGAGCAGCTCCTTGCGGCCTGCGCCGAGGACCCTCTCCAGCGTGGGCACGATGTCCGCCACGGCCGAGATCTTCTTGTCCGTGATGAGCATGTAGGGCTCGTCGAGGGCGGCTTCCATACGCTGCGTGTCCGTCACGAAGTAGGGGCTGACGTAGCCGCGGTCGAACTGCATGCCCTCGACATACTCCGTCTCGAAGGCCATGGTCTTCGATTCCTCGACGGTGATGACGCCGTCCTTGCCGG
>JALZLU010000468.1 GCA_030858685.1 Chloroflexota bacterium
GCCGCCCTGGCGCGGCTCGGCGAGGGTCCCGTGGCGCTCTATCTGGAAGGCGTCACCCTGCGACCCGGTGACGATGCCACTCCCATCGGCCGCACGGGCACGGGACGCGACGGCCGCCTCCTGCGACCGCCCCGACCATGGGGACCCTTCATCGTGGCCCTCGAGCCATGAGCCCTACTCGCTGACCGTCACCGTGCCCTGCATCTGGGGGTGGATCTCGCAGACGTAGGAGAACTCGCCGGCCTCGTCGAACGTGGTCCGAAACGTCTCGCCGCCCGCCAGGTTGCCGCTGTCGGGGCCGTCGTCCGCGAATGTCACCGTATGGGGATTCTGCCCGCGGTGACTCCACACCACCTCGCCACCGACCGACACCTCGACCGCGGTCGGACTGAACGAGTTATCGGCGATGGCCACACTGGCGGAGTCGGAGCCCGCAGCCTCGCTTGGCGGTGCTTCGCTCTCTGGTGCTTCGCTCTCCGGTGCTTCGCTCTCCGGTGCTTCGCTCTCCGGTGCCTGGCTCGCGCCGGGTGCCTCCGAGGCCGCCGGGACGCTGGCGGCGGGCGGCTGCGTGGCTGGGGTGCCGCCACAGGCAACCAGGACGAAGGCCAGCGCGGCGGCGGCCGGGTATCTTCGGATGCGCACGGTCGATCCTCCTGTGTCGGGTCACCCCCAGACGTCGATACGGCCGGATGACGAGCTACGGTTTCAGTGCGCCCCGACGTCCCACCTACCAGCGCTCTTCATGCAGCAGCTCCTCAAGGGGTCGCCGGCCGCCGGCCCGCGAGGGACGGGTCAGGTCGGTGGGGTCTGTCGGGTAGCCGAAGCTCAACAGGTACTCGCACCAATGGTCATCCGGGTAGCCCAGGATCTCGCGTGCCAGCGGCTGCTTGTAGACCGTGGCGGGCACGGAGCCGATGCCCATGCTCCAGGCCGCGAGCGACATGTTTTGGGCAGAGCGGCCCAGGTCCCACATGACCGACAGGGGGTCCCCGGGACCGAGCGTGGGCGTTATCAGAGCCACTGCGGCCGCGGCACCCGCCAGATGGCCGGCGAAGTCGCCCACCACCGAGAGGCGCTCCAGGGTCGGTCGGTCACGGACCGCGATGAACGCCCAACGCTGGCTGTTCTTGGAGGAGCCGGACAGACGCCCGGCATCCATGATGATGCGCAGCTCCTCGTCGGGGATGGCATCCGCCCGGAAGTGGCGCACGGCTCGGTGGGTTCGGATCGCCTGGAGGGTATCCATCGCTCGTGTCTCGTTCATGGACGCGAGTGTATCTGCGGACCTCTAGACTCGGGGGTCTCATGCCAGCCAGACCAGCCACGGCCTTTCCGGGGGTCATCGAGGTCGTCGTGGAGATCCCCCGCGGCAGCCGCAACAAGTACGAGTGGGACGAGGAGGCGCGGGTCTTCCGCTTGGATCGCGTCCTCTCCTCGGCTGTCTACTACAACTTCGACTACGGCTTCGTGGAGCGGACACGCGCGCTGGACGGCGATCACACCGACGCCCTGTTGCTCATCGACGAGCCCACCTTCACCGGCTGCCACGTCTGGGCACGGCCAGTGGGCGGTCTGGAGATGCGCGACGACATGGGCCTCGACTTCAAGGTCCTGTGCGTCGCCCTGGGCGATCCGACGTACTCCCACTTCGAGCGCTCCGACCAGGTTTCGCCGCACTCCCTGCGCGAGATCGAGCACTTCTTCCAGACCTACAAGATGCTCGAGGACAAGCGCGTCGAGGTCTACGGCTGGCGGGACGTGGAGCGTGCCCGCGAGCTGCTGGTGGAGGATCGTCAGCGCTACGAGGCGGAACAAGGCCATGGCTAAGAGGGAGACGGAGGAGGTCGAGGCCGCCGGCCGCACGGTCACCATCTCCAACCCTGGCAAGGTCTTCTTTCCGAAAGCGGGCCACACCAAGCGCGACCTCGTGCGGTACTACCTGGCCGTGTCCGAGGGAGCCCTGCGCGGAGCGGGTGGGCGGCCGATGGCGCTCAAGCGCTTCGTCAACGGCGCCGACGCTGAGCCCTTCTTCCAAAAGCGGGCGCCGGAGAACCGGCCCGACTGGATCGAGACGGTCGAGCTGTCGTTCCCGTCTGGACGCACGGCGGATGAGATCGTCCTGCGCGACGCGGGGCAGCTCCTCTGGATCGTCAACCTGGGCTGCATCGACCTTAATCCTCATCCGGTCCGCGCGGAGGACCTGGATCATCCCGACGAGCTGCGCGTCGATCTGGATCCCGTGCCCGGCGTGTCCTGGGATGACGTTCGGCGCGTAGCGCTGGTCACGCGTGAGGCGCTCACCGAGCACGGGCTGGTGGGCTGGCCCAAGACATCCGGCTCACGTGGGATCCACATCAATGTGCGCATCGAACCTCGCTGGACCTTTCCTGAAGTGCGCCGCGCGGCACTGGCGCTGGCCCGCGACGTGGAGCGACGGGCTCCGGACCTGGCCACCAGCAAGTGGTGGAAGGAGGAACGGCACGGTGTATTCCTCGACTACAACCAGAACGCCAAGGACCGCACGGTCGCCTCGGCATACTCCATCCGACCACTGCCCGATGCGCGCGTCTCCATGCCGCTGCGCTGGGAGGAGGTTCCCGACGTGGAGGCTGGCGACTTCACGCTGGTGACCGTGCCGGCTCTGTTCGCCGACCGCGGTGATGCATCCGAGGGCATCGACGAGGCCGTCGGGTCGCTCGAGTCCTTGCTGGCGCTGTCGGAGCGAC
>JALZLU010000480.1 GCA_030858685.1 Chloroflexota bacterium
TGCAGCCAGGCTTCGGGCAGCTCTCTCGCGCGCCGGATGGTGAGGAGGTCCACCGTCCCCGACGGCGCAGCGGCCACTGCGCCGAGCGCGTATGCCGCCAAGAGGAACCGCGAGGCCTTCGGCCAGCGGCTATCCGTGCTGCGCTGAGCGAGAAGGTCCGTGACGAGCGCCAACGAGAGCGCCCCGATGGGGATGGGCACGATCATGGGATGAACCGGATGGCCAAGGATGGCCGCCGTGCTGGGATGGGAGTCCTCGTGATGCATCGTGCCGTCTCCTCTGTTCCGTGTCCGGGTCAAGCGACCATATCGCGTGCCATGCGACGGCCGGGCGAGTCTCGTGCGCGGCCACCGTTGCCGGAGTGTTGCAGTCACTCGTTATGCCGCCGATACGCCCCCCGGCGCGGCAAGCGCTTTGACTCAGCGCGCCGGCGCGCAGGCTGGGGATCCGCACGGAGGAACCCATCGTGGACGACCCGACGATCCGACCCATCGACGACCCGACCACCCCGCTCGACCCGACCGTACAGCCTATGGATGCCCCTGGCGTCGAAGAGGGCACGGCGACCATGCCTTCAGATGGCGACCAAGACGACTCGAACGAGGAGCCCAGCGACAGCCCGGCGTTCGAGCCTTCCGCCGTTGGTGACGAGAACATCGCCGAGGGTCGCGTCGGTGGCCTGATGGGCGGAGCCAACCAGCAGCAGGGGCAGGGCCAGGGCGGCTAGCCGCGCGTCAGCTCGTGGACGATCCAGACATTCGGCTCGTGATAGGTGCCGATGTCCGCTGAACGATCGATGTCGACCGGAACGAGGGCGCCGGGCACCACGTACGCGCCCCTCTCGGGGAAGGCCATGCCGGCCCAGCCCTCCCACTCCGCGATGGTGCCGGTGATGACCAGAGAGTGGGGTGAGGCATGGGCGATGCGTCCGCCCGCGCGAACATGGACGCGGATCCAGGGGTCGAAGGGCAGGCCGTCGCTGCGTGTCCAGCCGACGTAGCGCTCGATCGGAGTGAGCGGATACGCGCTCTTGAGCGTCGGGCGGACGCAGGCGATGACAGCGCGGTAGCCGTGCTCCACGGCAGTGCGGCGCATGCCTTCCAGCATCCGCCCGGAGGGCCCGCCGCCGCGCTGCCCCGGCCCGACCACGATCTGGATGGCGCCCAGGGTGTCCGGTGGCGTCCCAGCCAGCAGCCCCGCCACGGACCGTTCGAACTGATCGTCCCATCCGACTGGCAGGTCTTCGTCCGTGCCGTCCCACGCCAGCGGTGAGGCGTTCGCGCCAGGGTGAGGCCGTCAGCCGCGCCGGCGCCATCCCGGCCCTTACCCGCCGAGCTGTGCACCGAGCCGAGCCTGCAGCACCTCGGGGACTGCCACGGTTCCGTCGGGCTCCTGGTAGACCTCGAGGATTGCGGCGACCGTGCGCGCCAGGGCGAGGCCCGAGCCATTTAGCGTGTGCAGGATCTCCGCCCTGGCGGCCGCCGCCGGGCGCCAGCGGATGTTCATGCGCCGCGCCTGGTAGTCCCGGAAGTTGGACACGGAGCTGACCTCCAGCCAGTCCTCCACGCCAGGCGCCCAGACCTCCAGGTCGTACTTCTTGGCCTGCACGAAGCCCATGTCGCCGGTGGCCATGAGCTTCACGCGGTAGGGCAGGCCCAGCTTCTGGAGCACGACCTCCGCGCGCGCCGTCAGCCATTCCAGGGTCTCGTTGGAGGCCTCCGGCTTCTCGAAGCAGACCATCTCGACCTTGTCGAACTGGTGCACCCGCAGGATCCCCCGCGTCTTGGCACCGGCGGCTCCCGCCTCGCGCCGGAAGCAGGGCGAGTAGGCCACGTAGCGGATGGGCATCCGGTCCGCCTCGATGATCTCGTCGCGATGGATGTTGGTCACCGGCACTTCCGCCGTGGGCACCAGGTATAGGTCGTCGCGCGTGACGACGTACATCTGCTCTTCCTTGTCCGGGATCTGACCGGTCCCGCGTGCCGAGTCGGCGTTGATGACGGCCGGCGGCCAGATCTCGGTGAAGCCGTGCTCCTTGGTGTGCAGCTCGAGCATGAAGTCGATGAGGGCCCTTTGGAGCGCCGCCCCGGCGCCGCGATAGATGGGAAAGCCGGAGCCGGCC
>JALZLU010000009.1 GCA_030858685.1 Chloroflexota bacterium
ACTCCCGCCCTAACTCCAAGGAGCCTGATGGACCAGCATCTCTCGTATCCGCGCCCGCAGCTGCGACGCGACCGCTGGACCGATCTGGCAGGGCCATGGGGGTTCGCCTACGACGACGGGGACGTCGGGCTCGCCGAGCGCTGGTGTGAGCGGGCCGATCCCTTCGACCGGACGATCCAGGTCCCCTATCCACCCGAATCCAGGCTCAGCGGCATCGCCGACACCAGCCAGCATGCGGTGGTGTGGTATCGACGGACGTTCCGCACCTCCGAGCTGGAGATTGGCGACAAGCTGCTACTCCACTTCGGGGCGGTGGACTATGAGGCCCTCGTCTGGCTCAATGGCAAGCTCGTGGCGGTCCACCAGGGCGGTCATACGCCGTTCACCGCGGACCTCACCATCGCTTTGGGGCCCGATGACATGGAGCAGGTCATCGTGGTGCGCGCGCAGGACTCGCCCACCGACCTCGCCCAACCGCGCGGCAAGCAGTTCTGGGAGGATCATCCGCGCAGCATCTGGTACCACCGCACGACGGGCATCTGGCAACCGGTCTGGCTGGAGTCTGTCGCCAGGGATCACATCACTGCCGTGCGCTGGACCCCCGACCTGGATCGCGGCATGCTGGGCCTGGACGTCTCCCTGGATCGGCCCCCCGCCACGGAGATGCGGCTGCGCGTCAAGCTTTCGCTGCGTGGCGAGCCGGTGGCGGACGAGTCCTACGCCATCCACCGCCAGGATACGCGCCGAGCCGTGGGCATCGAGCCCGCCGTCTCCAACATCGGACGGTGGCGGCTGCTCTGGTCGCCGGAGCATCCGAACCTCCTGGATGCGGAACTGACGCTCGAATCGGACGGCAAGGTGGTCGACGTAGTCCACTCCTACGCCGGGCTGCGCAGCGCGGCCTTCTCTCAGGGCTCGTTCGTGCTCAATGGCGTACCCACCTATCTGCGGCTCGTCCTGGATCAGGGCTACTGGCCGGAGTCACACCTGGCGGCGCCCGATGGCGAGGCCTTGCGACGCGACGTGGAATGCATCAAGGGCATGGGCTTCAACGGCGTGCGCATCCACCAGAAGGTGGAGGACCCTCGTTTCCTGTACTGGTGCGATCGACTGGGCCTCCTGGTCTGGGGCGAGATGGCCAACGCCTACGCATTCTCTCCGAGCGCGGTGGAACGACTCGTGTCGGAGTGGACGGAGGTTCTGCGTCGCGATTACAGCCATCCCTGCATCGTGACCTGGGTGCCCCTCAATGAGAGCTGGGGGGTGCCCAATCTGCCGCGCGACCCTGCCCAGCGCGACTACGTACGGGCGCTCTACCACCTGACCAAGGCGCTCGATCCCACGCGTCCGGTGATCGGCAATGACGGCTGGGAGCACTTCGCCTCGGACGCCTGGGGCATCCACGACTACGCCACGCGCGGCAAGGACATCCGTGAGCGGTACGGCAGCCCGGCCGCGTTGGAGCACACCCTGGATGCGACGCAGCCACAGCACCATGCCATCGCGCTGGAAGCGCGGGAACGCGGGGATGAGCCGATCATCCTGTCGGAGTGCGGCGGCCTGAACTACGACCCGGAGCCCAGCGCCGGCCGCTTCGGCTATGGCGTCGTGGACAGCCCGGAAGAGCTGCTGGCGCGCTATGACGAGCTTGTCTCGGCCATCCTGGACTCTTCCGGCATCGCGGGCTTCTGCTACACGCAGTTCAGCGACACGGAGCAGGAGACCAACGGCTTGCTCTATGGCGACCGTTCGTCCAAGGTCGATACCGACGCTCTGCGGGCCATCAATCACCGACCGTCCAAGGCCATCCCGGGCGACTTCGTGAGCGCGGTACAGGCAGCCACGGAGGTGACTGGCTTCACGCCGGGCGGCTAGCTGGCGGTTCGTCTGTCACGCGTTAGCGAGGCGCTCGATCGTGCTGCTACGCGGGCGCGCTCAGCCGGTGCCTATGGTGGCGTCCCAAGCGTCATCCGACGCCATCGACGAACCCCGACGAGGAGATCACATGGGCCACGAAAACGACCACACGCACGACAACGAGCACACGCACGACCACGACACGGACACCGGTACGAATCAGGCGACCGACGGACCGCTGGGCGACGGCAGCGACGACGAGGAGAAGTTGGCTGGCGGCGGGCTGGGCATGGGCGCCGGCGCGATCGCCGGAACGGCCGTGGCCGGCCCTGTCGGGACGGTCGCTGGAGCCGCCATCGGGGCGGTCGGTGGAGCGCTTGCTGGCGATGCCGCCGAGGATTCCGCGAACGACGACACATCGGACCAGCATCGCGACGACCGCCGCGACGAGGGTGGCGTCCTCTAGCCGCACGCATCGACCGCCGCGCTCCGGCGGCCACACACGCACGGCGAGGCGGGAGCGATCCCGCCTCGTTCGCTGTCAGGAGACGGGGACGTCGAAGACCAGGCAGACCTTTCCGGCAGTGCCCGCGTCCGCTAGCCGGTACGCCTCCTCGGCGCGATCGAGGGGGAAGCGGTCGGTGACCACGACTTCCGGGTGCAGCTGCCAGCGTACGAGTCGGTCGAGCAGTTCCGCCATGTGCCCCAGGGAGGTGACCCACGAGCCGTGGAGCGTCAGCTGCCGGTGGATGAGCAGTGGTGACACGTCGAAGGTCACCTGGCCGCCCTCCCCCACGAAGGCGCAACGGCCTCGCTCGCGCGTCGCCTCCAACGCCAGCAGGCGTCCCTGTGCCGAACCGGAGCAGTCCACCGTGGCCTCGAAACCGCGGCCCTCGGTGGCATCCATGAGGCGCTGTAGCGCTCCGTCGTCGGGCATGAACGCGTCGTTGACCAGGCCAAGGCGCCGCGCCAGTTCGATCCGCTCCGTGGAGATGTCCACACCCACCACCGACGTCGCGCCGAGCGCGCGGCCCAGCATCGCGACGGCCAACCCGACCGGTCCCAGTCCGGCGACGAACAGGCGGTCGCGCCCGCTCACGCCGATCCGCAGAAGCGCCTCATAGGCGGTGCCGAAGCCGCAGGCCACGCACGCGCCGTCGACGAAGCTCAGCTCATCGGGCAGCGGCAGGCAGGTCACCTCCTCGGCCAGCAGGTACTCGGCGTGACCGCCGTCTCGCTGCCAGCCGTATGCCGCGCGTGACGGGGCGTGGCAACCGATCATGTAGCCGCGCTGGCACTCGTCGCAGAGCCCGCAGCCGGCGATGTGATACACGGCCACGCGATCGCCCGGCGCCAGCCGGCGGCACCCTTCTCCCACCTCCACCACCTCGCCGGCAGGCTCGTGGCCGGCGATGACCCCCTGATACGCCTCCGCTCCCACGCCCAGGTGCTCGCGATAGATGGCGCGGATGTCGCTGCCGCAGATCGATGAGGCGCGTACGCGCAGCAGCACCTGGCGCGGGCCCGGGCTGGGCACCGCCACGTCGCGAAACTCCACGCGACGTCCGCCGGGGAGCGCCACGCCGCGCATCGTGCCGGTCACTCAGCCTCCGCTCCCTGCTGCTTCCGGGGCTCGCACCATGAACGTGATCGACTCACCGGCGGGCGAGAACGGCGGCTCATAGCTGACGGCCAGGCTGTCGAAGTCATCGGGGACCTCGAAACTCACCCAGCCCTCCACGATCTCCCCAGTGGGCAGCATACGGTTCGAATCAAGCGCCGGCTGGCGGCCACCGGCGGTGTAGGGATAGGCCACCCCCTCCGGATCCGCCGCGGAGAACCCGAACCGGTCGTAGCGTGCGCCGGGGCTGAGGCTCTCGATGCGGAACAGGAAGGACGCATACACCGAACCTTCGCGCGGCGGCCGAGACTCGTCACCACCGAGGCCGACTTCCGCCGCCAGCAGCGTGACGCGCTGCGTTCCGGCCGCGTCGAGCGTATCGCCAATGGTCGCCCCCTCCACCAGCGATGATGAGCCCTCGCACGCCACGAGGACGAACGCCAGGCTCAGGAGGCGCAGAAAGCTCATGGCCGGGAGTGTGCCACTCATCAAGTGCCACCCGCCGGTGCTCGATTCGCTACCCTCTGGCGGGACGTGCATCTGGGGGCAGGCCCGCTGGGGCACTTCGAGGGGCCGAGTACGGCGTGGGCCAGCTGCCGCTCCTCCTGTCGGCGGGCATCGTCGCGCTGGTGTGGCTGCAGAAGACCGCACGAGCCCACATCGCGTCGTACACCGCCCTGCTCGTGGTGCTCGGCGCGGCGCTGGGCTTCCTTGGCCTGGTCCAGATCCTCAATGACCTGCGCGGCGCGGTCAACTTCAGCTCTGACGCGCTGACTTGGCTGGGTCGCCTGTCCTTCTATGCAGGCACGCTCCTGGCCGGTTTCGGGGCCTACGTGCTGGCGCGTGCGTCTCGCCTTCTGGGCACCTGACGGGGGATCGCGCCGGCCGCTCCCGGACCATCCCCGCTTGCACCGGACTGGTACGCTCCCCCGGGTTCATACGAGCTAGAGGTTCGGAACAGAAGATCGCCGCCCCAGCGGCAGGGCTCGTTCTCGTCACCGGCAGTCCGTCCGGTCGACGGGATCTCATCCCATCGACGCGACTCCAGGTGCGCGTCCGCGCAGACACCCCCAGTTGTCACGTGCTCCCTGCCCTACGCCGCCGAGTGGCCACCAGCGCCGCGACCGTGCCCCAGCACGGACGTGCGGCAGTGAGGAGCGAAACGTGCTGTCACCACTCGAGAGCGCCCACCGGGCATCCAGGTTCGTGCCGCACCTGGCCATCGCCATGGTCATCGCCTTCGCCGTTCCATTCACGACGCCGCTGGCAGGCGGCGGAGCGCCGGTCC
>JALZLU010000010.1 GCA_030858685.1 Chloroflexota bacterium
CCGCCGGCCCGCGCCACGCCGGAGACGAAGCGTTCTCCGCGCCGGTACTGCTCCATCTTCATGTCCAGCCCGGTCAGTCGGGCGATGACCTTGTCCAGGCCGCGGCGGCGTTGCGCACGGCGCGCATCGAAGCGCGCCCTGATCCCGGGCATGTCGGCGATCATCGATGCACCGACATCGTCCATGACCCAGTCGCTGAAGCCTTCCATCAGGCTCATCACCAACTGCGTCTCACGCAGCAGCCCGCGCTGCTCGGAGGAGAGCAACCCGGTCAGGCCGCCCTCCGAGGCCGCCGAGCGCAGGCGGCGGATGAGCGGTCCCAACCCGTGACGCTGCACGTCCCTGGCGTCGTCCAGGAAGAGCGTCAACTGCCGCTCCAGGCGCTCCTTGAGGTAGGGCCGCAACCAAGGGTGTGCCTCCAGCTCGAAGGCGTGGGTGGTTTCGTGCAGTGCGATCCACAGGCGAAAGTCATCAAGCGGGATGCCCAGCTCCTGGGCCGTGGCTCGCACGTTCTCTTCGACGAACAGCAGGCGCCCCGGGGCTTGCTCCGCCGAGAGAAGAGCGACGTCGTACTGGCCCAACACACGGCCTCCCAGGTAACCCAGCAGGAAGCCGATCTGTTGCGTGGTCAGGAAGCGATTGGCCACGGCCGCCACGCCGGAGGCCAGCGAACCCGAGCCAGATCCTCCGCTGAGCTGCAGTTGCTTCTCCATGCGCTCGATGAGCACGCGGAACGTCACCAGGTTGGCGCGCGCCCAACCTGAGCGGTCGACCACGGCATGCCGGTCGACTACGCCTGGCAGCTCACTGCCCAGGCGAGCCTCGAGGACGGGCACGATGCGCGCCATGGCTGAGGCGTAGGCCGCCTCGCTCTCCTGGAGTTCCCGATCTGTGAGCGTCCCGGGCAGCCGGCGCAGTCGCGAGCTTGCGATGCGTTCCACGGCGGGCCAGTCCACCAAGCCCTCATCGGCGATGCGCCGCGCACGCCGAGCGAGATACGAGGCCGCGATGCCCGCGCCAACGGCCACGCCCATCCGGGCAGCGCGCCCGGACAGTCCGGAGCTGCGACCATCGCGCGCGGCCGCAGCGAAGCGTCCCGTCATGCCGCTCCGGCCAACTCCACGGCCTCCACGGCGACGAAGAGTGACCCGAACAGGCGTTCCGTGGTGCGGCGGAAGAGGGCTACATCGCCGGTCGTGAACTGAGCGTGCCGGGGCAGCTCAGAGCGCCGGGCAGCCAGTCCGTTGACCTCCAGGAGGGAGGCCAGCGCGCTCGCGGTTGCCGTCGCCGAGTCGATGACCGCGATGCCAGGCCCGGCCACGGCGGAGATCAAGGGGGCCAGCAGGGGGTAGTGGGTACAGCCCAGCAGCAGCGTGTCGATGCCTGCGCCGGGCGGTCGGGGGAAGACCGCATCAGCCACATCCTGACGGGCTTCCAGCAGAGGCGCCAGGGAGCGGCGCACCACCTGCTCCGCGTCGGGCCCGTCCAGCACACCCGCCTCGACCATGGGTACCAGCTCCGGCGTGGCGTGCTCGTAGACCTCCACGAAGGGATCCTCGTCCTTGATGGCTCCGAAGTAGGCTCGGGACCTGACGGTGGCGGCGGTGGCGATGACGCCTACGTGACGATTGCGCGTTGACAGAACGGCCGCCGAGGCGCCCGGACGAACCACGCCCAGGATGGGCAGGTCGAAGCGCTGCCGTAGCTGACCCAGGGCCACCGCGCTGGCGGTGTTGCAGGCCACCACGATGGCCTTGACGTCACGAGCCGCCAGCTCGTCAAGGCACTCCGCGCTGAAGCGACTGACTTCCTCGTCCGATCGCGGACCGTACGGCGCGCGAGCGTTGTCGCCCAGATAGATGGTCGACTCGGACGGCAGCCGCCGCACGACCTCCCGGAGGACGGTCAGGCCACCCACGCCCGAATCGAAGAAGCCGATGGGTCGCTCGTCGGACATCGCGCTCAGCGCGTGCCCACCGCGGCCGCCGCCCGAGCCTTCAACAGGCTGGTTGCGATGTGCATCATCTCCTGGCTGATGCGGGCGCCTGGCTCGACCAGCACGAAAGGCACGCCCTGGTTGTTGGCCTCGACCACCAGACGGCCGTCGCTCACGAGATGGAACTCGGGCTCGCCGCCCAGTTGCTCGGCCACCGTCCGGGGGTCCAGTCCCCCGCTCGCGTCGGCGCGATTGACCAGGTAGTGCAGGCGGTCCCGGGAGTAGCCGATGGCGGCAAACGTCTCGGACATGATGCGGGAGTTGCGCAGCGTCGTTGCGTCGGCTGTGACGATCTCGAGGACGCCATCACTGGCATCGAAGAAGGCCAGCACGATGTCGTTGATGTGCGTGGGCGTGTCGATGATGACGACGTTGTACACGCGCCGCAGGAGCGAGAGAGCCTTCTCCAGGTCGCGCGTGGTGACCATTTCGGCCATCTCCACCCGAGGCGGTGCGAGCAGGATGTCGATACCCGAGGGGTCACGCCACATGACATCCTGGAGATCGGTCTCGGTGATGCGGTCCGTGGGCAGCTGCAGCAGCGACGGAGCACTGTCGGGCACATGCAGCAGCGCCCGCAGGTCCGCGAACTGGAGGCTGCCGTCAACGAGCGCGACGTTGTAGCCCTGCTGGCGGGCGGCGACCGCAAGATTGAAGGCGATGGTCGTCTTGCCCACGCCCCCCTTGGCGGCGAAGACGCTGTAGACCCGGGACAGCGACTCGGGCGCCAGGGCCTTGTGCTCCGCATGAGCCGCCGTCAGCACGTTCATGAAATCGAAGCCTGAGAAGGGCATGGCCAGGACCTTGACGATGCCCATGCCCTGCCCGACCTTGACCGGCTTCTGGGGCACGGTCAGGGTGATGATGGGGATGTCGAAGCCGGCCTGGCGGACCCGCTCGGCGACCTCCAGTCCGTTCAGCTTGCCCTGCAGCAGCGCGTCGACCATCAGCACGT
>JALZLU010000014.1 GCA_030858685.1 Chloroflexota bacterium
GGTTGGTCGGGCATCGTGGCCGAGTCTAGTCGGCTGCGTGATCCCCAGGCGGGACGTTGCCGTCGCGGCGCCCGCCGCAGCCCTTGCCCCGCCGCACGCCGCGGGCCTGGCAACCGGCGTTTGACCGGTCGCGGAAGGCTCGGCTACACTCCGGCGGCCCTCGCGCGGCCCGGGCGTGCTCCACATGGGAGCGTGCCGCGGACGCTACCCGTGCGCACGCTGCACCCGATGACCGGCCAAGGGTGGCGTGATGAGGTGAGTCCAGCCGGCAGGAGGTGATCCCCGATTGGCTGAAGTCCGAGTCGGTGAGAACGAGACCTTCGAGAGCGCGCTGCGACGCTTCAACAAGAAGATCCAGCAGAGCGGCATCCTCGCCGAGGCTCGCAGGCGTGAGCACTACGAGAAGCCGAGCGTCAAGCGCAAGCGCAAAGAAGCCAAGCGCAAGAAGGCCAGCCGTCAGGACTAGGCGGCCGGTGATCCGGGCCATGGAGGCTCGCGTATCAGCCGGCTGATGGTCCCCCCGGCAGGCCGGGGGAGCATCCGGTGACCCTTTCCGAGCGACTCCAGGCGGCACTCCAGACCGCCATGCGTGAGCGCGATGAGCTCCGTCGCGACACCCTGCGGATGGCCGTGGCAGCCGCATACAACGCCGAGAAACAAGCTCGTCGCCCATTGACGGACGACGAGCTGCTTGGCGTGCTCACGCGCGAGGTGAAGACGCGCCGCGAGTCGGTCAAGGCCTTCAGGGAGGGAGGGCGCGAGGAGATGGCCCAACGCGAGGAGCGCGAGGTCGAGATCCTTGGCGAGTTCCTGCCGCAGCAGCTCGGCGAGGACGAGTTGCGGGCGATGGTCGGAGCCGCCATCCAGGAGACCGGCGCGGCCTCCGCGCGGGACCTTGGCAAGGTCATGGGCGTGCTGTCGGCACGGACGCGCGGTCGGGCGGACGGGAAGGTGGTGAGCGGCATGGTCGCTCAGGAACTGGCTCGCCGCGACCTGTCTGGTCACGAACACGGATGACCACCCGTCGTGGCGGGATGACCAGCAGCGGCAAGCAGCAGTCGGTGAGCCGCTCGTCGCGCGTGGAGCCGTCTAGGTGAGCCTCGTCACGCGCCGCGCGCCGCGCCGGCCGATGTCCTTCACACGACGTGACGCCGGGCGGCTGTTCGTGGCCGGTGCTCTGATGATCGCCGCCCTCTCGGCCATCCTGTCCATCGACATCCTGCCCACTGGCTTCCGGGGCCAGATCGGCGACGTCGCGGACCGCAACGTCGTGGCACCCCGCTCCCTGGAATACAACTCGACCTACCAGACGAACCTCCGTATCGCGAACGCCCGTGCGCAGGTGCCTCCCCAGTACGACTACACGGCCGATCAGGGTCTGGATTCCGCGGAGCGGCAGTCGGCCATCTTCGACATGGGCATGGAGCCGATCGACGCTGCCCTCTCGACGACCTCCGCCCCGGAGGAACGAGCCGCAGCCCTGACAGCAGCACTCCCCGACCTGGCGCCCAACGCGCTCGAGACCCTTGGCTCACTGACGCCGTCCGAGTGGACGTCACTGCGTTCCGAGATGGCGCGCGTCCTGGAAACCGCGCAGCGCGCCGAGGTGCGTGACACGCAGCTCCCAGAGGCGCGGGCGGCGCTGCGCACGCGCATCTCCTCGCGCTTTGCGGGCGAGCAGCGCCAGCTTGCGGGCGAGCTGCTGGGTCCCCTGCTCGTGCCCAACTCGACCTACGATGAGCTGGCGACCCGGGCGGCTCAGGAGGCCGCGGCCGCGGCCGTGGCCGGGCAGCCGGTGCGCTACAGCGTCTCCAAGGGAGAGGTCGTCCTGGCCCAGGGGCAGCGGGTCGATGAGACGCTCTACGAACGACTCGATCGTCTCGGCCTGCTGGATCCCCAGCCTGACGTGCCTCAGGCAGGTGGCTGGGTCCTGGCCTCGACCTTGTTGGTGGCGCTGCTGCTGGGCTGGATCTGGCGCTTCAGGCCGGACATCTGGCACCGCACCAACTCGCTGCTGCTCATCGCGCTCGTGGTGGTCGTCGCCACGCTGGCGCTGAAGCTATCCGGTGATGGCGCCCTGCTGCCCTACTTCGTGCCGGCCGCGGCGGTCGGTCTGGTGGTGGCCATCCTGCTGGATTCCGGAACGGCCCTCGTGGGCATGGCCCTGTTGGGCGTCCTGGCTGGCGCCATCACGAGTTCGGTCGACGTCGCCGCCTACGTCTTCCTGGGCGGCATGGCCGGCATCGTCGTCGTCCGCAAGGGCGAGCGATTGGCCCACTTCATCCAGGCCGCGCTGGCCATGGCCGTGGTCAACGTGGCCGTGGTGACCGCCTTCACGCTCATCGGGGAGCGGGATCTGGCCGGCTTGCTTCAACTGTGGGGAGCATCCCTGGCGGCCGCCGGCGGCGCGGCCGTCGCTGCGGTCGGGTCGTTCGTTGTGCTGGGCAATGTCTTCGGCATCACCACGTCGTTCCAGCTGCTGGAGATGGCCAACCCCTCCCAGCCGCTCCTGCGCCGGCTTCTCCTGGAGACGCCCGGCACATATCACCACTCCCTGATGGTGGGCAATCTGGGCGAGCGCGCCGCCGAGGCTATCGGAGCGGATGCACTGGTGACCCGTGCCGCGGCCTACTACCACGACATCGGCAAGCTGGCCAACCCCATGGGCTTCATCGAGAACCAGGGTCAGCAGGAGAATCCGCACGATTCGATGACTCCACTGGAGTCGGTGCGCATCCTGAAGGCGCACGTGGCCGACGGCATCGACCTGGGCTACCGCTACAAGCTGCCTAAACAGGTCATCTCGTTCATCCCGCAGCATCACGGCACGGCGCTGATGAGCTACTTCCATGCCAAGGCCAGGAAGCAGGCCGTGGAGGCCGCCGGAGCACTTCCCGGCACTCCTCAGGCGCGGGCCGCGGAGGAGACCATCGTGGCTTCTCACTTCCGTCACGCTGGACCGAAGCCGCAGTCACGAGAGGCCGCCATCCTGATGCTGGCGGACAGCGTGGAGGCATCCGTCCGGTCGCTGACCAGCCAGGACGAGGGAGCCATCCGGGCGATGGTCGAGCGAATCATCCGTGAACGCCTGGAGGACGGTCAGTTCGACGAGTGCGATCTCACACTGCGCGATCTGGACCTCATCCGCGAAGCCTTCATCGCCCAGCTCCTTGGCATGTACCACCGTCGCATCGAGTATCCCCAGAACAAGGTGGTGGAGATCGAGTCGCGTCGCACCGCATCCGGCCGAGGTGGCTGATCGACCATGGCACTCGACCCCCGCACGCCTCCGCCGCCGGGAGCCGTGTCGCGGCCAGGGGCCGTGCCGCCGCCAGGGGCCGTGCCGCCGCCAGGAGCCGTGCCGCCACCGGGGGGAGTCCCTGGGCAACAGGCTGAGGCGCCATGGCCCGGCGATGTCCCGCAGGACGGCCGGTGGGGCACTCCACCGACGACCGAGACCCCGCGCCGCCGCATCGTCGGCTGTCTCGCCGTCCTCGTGTTCCTCGTGGTCGCTGCCGTGGCGGCGTTCGCGATCCTTGCCCCAGGTCCCTTCGGGCGTTTGTTCGATGCCATGCGCCCCGGCACCACGCCGGTCTTCGAGCTGGCAGAAGGGCAGTGCTTCGATGGCCTGGGCGACGCCGACGAGGGTGGCTTCGTCATCGCAGTCACCGTTCTCGACTGCGCCATGCCGCACGAGGCGGAGGTGTACACCGCGTTCACGCACCCCGACGCGGCCTCGTATCCGGGCGAGGAGAACGTCACGCTGCGGGCCGATGAGGGGTGCGTGGACCGGTTCGAAGCGTTCGCGGGCATCAGTTACGCCCGATCCATCCTGGAAGTGACCTACCTCTTTCCCACCTCGACCTCATGGCGAGAAGGCGACAGGACCATCCAGTGTGTGCTGCATTCCGCCGACGGGCAGCGGCTCACCGGGACGATGCGTGGGCGTGGCCAGTAGGGCGGCCGCTTCGGATACGAGCGATCGCAGCCAGTCCACGCCGGGCGCGATCACTCGCGGCGAGTCGATGCACGGCCCGACCATTCGCGGCGAGTCCACGCCGGGCGCGACCACGCCGGGCCCGATCACCCGGAGTCTCTATCTCCGCCCGTGGCGGCTGGACCTGACGGACCGTTCAGGGCGCCCGCAGCTGCTGACCAGGGCCGCCATCGCCCGAGACCTGGCACGCGCCCTCGTGGCAGGGGGTGCGCCGCAGCCAGCCGCCGTCGGGATCATCCTCACCGATGACGCCGAGCTCGCGGAACTCAACGAGCGGGCCATGGGTCGATCAGGCACGACGGATGTCCTCTCCTTCCCGCTGCTGCCTCCAAGCTCCTTCCCGCCGCATCCGGGCCGCGAACCCGAGGCGGGTATCACGACGGAACCACGCGCCGCGATGGAACAGGCCTTCGTGCTGCCGCCCCGCCAGCGCGTTCATCTTGGTGAGGTCGTGGTCTCCGTGGAGCGCGCCGTCGAACAAGCCGAGGAAGGGCGTGGCGGCCAGACCGGCGACGTGAGCTGGTCGCCCGCCAGCGAACTGCGACTTCTGGTGATCCACGGAACGCTGCATCTGTGCGGCTGGGACCATGCCGAGCCAGAAGAGGAGGCGGCCATGCGCGCTCTGGAGCGTGAACTGCTCCGCCACTGAGCTGAGCGAGTGCTCGAGGCGGCCGGCCGCCAACGATTCCTGCCGTTTACCGGCGGGGGCGGTCATATAGGAGGCCAGTCACGCGCGACCGGTACGGCGTCGCTGGGAATCGGACGTGTGCAGCGTGGACGTTCGCCGAATCGGCGTCCGCTGGGTGTCCGATGCCCGACGGGCATCGCCCTCTCCATTTAGTACCGCCCGGAACCGTAGGCTGCGGAATACGAGCGGCGTGGCGCGGGCGCGTGGCGAGCGGCGTAGCGTGGGCCCGTGGGCGCTGGCCCGTGGCGCTGGCGCTCAAGGCGCGTCGGAACGCGGCGTGGTCGGCGCGCTGCTCCGTCGACGTTTACCATCGTGGTCGCGGCCACTTCCCTTCGGACGGGATGTGGCCCTGTCGGCACGCCCGCTGAGTCTCGCTATCCCCCGCCGCCCGGGCGCCGCGCATCAGAGGTCGCTGTGAAGATCGTCGTGGGCCTGGGCAATCCCGGGCGCCAGTACGAAGAGTCGCGTCACAACGTGGGCTGGATGGTCCTCGACCGCATCGCCGACCGAGCCGGTTGGAGCGGCAAGTCCAAGGCGCGGGACGCTGCCGCCGTGGCACGCGGCCGTCACGGCGACCTTGACCTGGTGCTCGTCAAGCCGACGACCTACATGAACCTCTCCGGCCTGGCCGTTCGCAAGGTCCTGGCCCGAGAGCGAGCGCCGCTCGCGGACATGCTCGTGATCCTGGATGACTTCGCGCTGCCGATGGGGCGGCTGAGGCTTCGCGAGGAGGGCAGCGCGGGCGGCCACAATGGCTTGCGCTCGATCATCGGGGAGATGGGCACGCAGGGCTTCGCCCGCCTGCGGGTGGGCATCGGTGATCCGGGCCAGCATGCCAAGGACCATGTCCTGAGCCGGTTCTCTCCGTCCGAGCGGGCAGACCTGGAGCGCGTCCTTGATGCGGCGGCAGATGCCGTCGAGGATTGGGCCCGTGAGGGTATCTCGCGCGCCGCGAACCGATGGAACCCCTGGCGTCTGGAGATCGCTGATGGCGGCGCCCCCGGCCCCGAGCCCTCCGGCGTCCGCGTCCCGGGCCCCGCGCCCCCCGGCGTCCCCGGCCCCCAGCCCTCCGGCGTCCCCGGCTCGAAGGTTGAGCAGCCGGTTCCCGCTCCGGACAAGGACGGCATCGTGACGACCAGCCACGGTTGGCGCAAGCTCCTGCCGCCGAGCCTCCGCGGAGACCGCTCGTGACCGACTCGGCGACCAGGACCCGCGGCCGGCGCGGCCGTGACAGGCACCTCGCGGAGCAGGTGGCTTCGGCGAGGAGCACCGGGTCGCCGGGCACCGTGGCAGCGTCTGCGCCGATCGGGCCGCGGGTCCCAGACCTGGCGGTGCTTCCTGATCTGCTCGCCCGCTCGGGGGAGCTGGAGGCACTGGTCGAACGATTCGCACGTGCCGGGGAGGGTCGTGCCGGCTTGCGCCACGTGACCTACGCGGCGATCCCCCACGGCGCCAAGACGTTCCTCGCCGCGGCGCTGGTCCGCGCCTCGAGTGAGCGGCTGGTGTGGGTGGCGCGCGACGCGGAGATCGCCGATCGCGTGGCCGAGGAGCTCCAGGCGTGGCTGGGCGACCCGGGAGCGGTGCTCACGCTGGAGCCGCGCAGCTCGCTGGCCTACGAGCGCTCCGAACTGGTCCGCGACGAGAGTGCCGCCCGAGTCGCGGCACTGGCCGGCTGGCGATCCGGTCAAGACGGCGGATCGGCCCGCATTCTGGTCACGAGCGTCCAGGCGCTCTTCCAGCGCACGCTTCCGCCCGACGCACTGCCCACGGCGCCGCTCACCATCCGTCGCGGCGCGCGCCTGAGTCAGGAGCGCGTGCTGCGCTCGCTCCTGGAGCTGGGCTACGAGGCTGTGGCGGAGGTCGGGGGCCGAGGCGAGTTCGCGCGGCGCGGCGGGATCGTGGACTGCTTCCCCGCCGGTCAGCCGCTGCCCGTGCGCATCGAGTGGTTCGGCGACGAGATCGACTCACTGCGCGCCTTCGACCCGGCCGATCAGCGCGGCGTCGGGGCCATCGACCAGACCGTGCTGCTGCCGGCTTCCGAGTTCCTCTTCCCTGCCGCGGAGCAGGGACCGGAGACAGCGGCCAGCTGGCTGCGCGACCGACTCGGCCGCCTGGGCGGCAAGCTCAGCAAGCTCAGCGAGCCCCTCCAGCAGGACCTGGCGCGGCTGTCGAACGGGCAGCTCGGCGACGCGGCGGAGATCTGGGGCGGAGTCCTGGCCCCGGCTTCTGGCCGGGACCACCTGGGTGACGCCATCTGGCTCCTGGACGAGCCTCGTGATGTCCACGACGCCGGCGATTCTCTGCGAGCCCAGGCCGAGGAACGCCGCGCCGAGATGGAGCGGTCCGGGGAGCTGCCCAAGGGCTGGGCCGATGCCTACCCCGCTTCGCGGGAGTGGAAGCGCGCGCTCGTCGAGGCACGGACGCTGGAGTTGACCTGGGAGAGTGAGGCTGACGGCGCGCCGCCTGGTGGCAACCCTTTCGGCTGGCACGAGCCGGTGATGCCGCCACAGGCCATCACATCGCTGGCACCCACCATCAGCCGCTGGCGCCGGGAAGGTGCGCGCGTCGTCCTGACCTCCGACCAGTCGGCGCGGCTTTCGGAGATCCTGGCCGAGGCGGACATGGTCGCCGCGCCGACGGCCCATCTCGCAGAGCCGCCCCCTCCGGGCGGCCTGGCACTCGTCGAGCGGAGCCTGAATGGAGGGTTCGCAGGTGGCCCGGACGGTCTGATCCTGGTCTCGGACCGAGAGCTCTTCGGCACCGTCCGCGTCCGTCGGCCGCGTGCTCTCCGTCGGGTCGTGCCGCGGGACCTGCTGGAGCGCCTCGAGCCCGGTGACATCGTGGTCCACATCGACCATGGCGTGGCGCGCTACGCCGGCCTGGTGCGGCGCGGTGCCGGTGGCGAGGGCGGCGAGGAGCGCGACTTCCTGGAGCTGCACTTCCGGGACAAGGACCGCATCTGGGTCCCGGTCGAACAGATCGACCGCGTCTCTCGCTACGCCGGCGGGGAGCAGCCGGTGCTTTCGAAGCTGGGCGGCGGGGAGTGGCAGCGGGCCAAGACCCGCGTCCGCAAGGCGGTCGGGGACCTGGCCAAGGAGCTGCTGGAGCTGTACGCCGCGCGGGCGGGCGTGCGTGGCCGGGCGTTTGGCGGAGACACGCCCTGGCAGTCGGAGATGGAGGCAGCTTTCCCCTACGAGGAGACTCCCGACCAGCTGCGTTCCGCGCTGGAGGTCAAGGCCGACCTGGAGCACGAGCGCCCGATGGACCGACTGGTGGTGGGCGACGTCGGCTACGGCAAGACCGAGGTCGCCATCCGAGCCGCCTTCAAGGCCATCCAGGAGGGCACGCAGGTCGCCGTGCTAGTGCCCACCACGGTGCTCGCCGCTCAGCACCTGAGCACCTTCGGCCAGCGCTTCGCGGCCTATCCCATCACGGTACGGATGCTCAGCCGCTTCGTGCCGCCACAGGATCAACGCGACACGCTGGCGGGCCTGGCCTCGGGCTCCGTGGACCTGGTAATCGGCACGCACCGGCTGTTGTCGCGGGACATCCGCATCCGGGACCTGGGCCTGGTCATCGTGGACGAGGAGCAGCGCTTCGGGGTCGCACACAAGGAGCGCCTCAAGCGGCTCAAGACGGAGGTCCACGTCCTGACCCTGTCGGCCACGCCCATCCCGCGCACGCTGAACCTGGCGCTGGTGGGCGTCCGCGACATGAGCGTCATCGAGACGCCGCCGGAGGACCGGCTGCCCATCCAGACGCGTGTCGCAGAGGCTTCCGCCGGCCTGGTGCGCGACGCCATCAACCGCGAGCTGGATCGCGGCGGCCAGGTCTTCTACGTGCACAACCGGGTGGAGACCATCGAGGCCCAGGCGGAGCAGCTACGCCGGCTGTTGCCGCGGGCGCGCATCGTGGTGGCTCACGGCCAGATGGCGGAGGGGGGCCTGGAGAAGGTGATGATGGCCTTCGCGCGCGGCGACTTCGACGTGCTGGTGTGTACCACGATCATCGAGTCCGGCCTGGACATCCCCAACGCCAACACCATCGTCATCGACCGGGCCGATGCCCTGGGACTGGCCCAGCTCTACCAGTTGCGCGGCCGGGTCGGGCGGTCCAGCCGCCGCGCCTACGCCTACCTGCTCTACCGCCGGCGCGAGCGCCTGTCGGACGTAGCGCGAAAGCGACTGCAGGCCATCTTCAACGCCTCCGAACTGGGTGCTGGCTTCCAGATCGCGCTGTCCGACCTGGAGATTCGCGGCGCCGGCAACATCCTGGGCGGCGAGCAGCACGGCCACATGGCGGCCGTCGGCTTCGACCTGTACACGCGCATGCTCTCCGAGGCAGTGGAGGAAGAGAAGGCTGGCTTCGAGGAGCGGCCGGCGGCCCACGCTCGGGCCCAGACGGTCATCGACCTGCCGGTCGACGCGTACCTGCCCGACGAGTACGTACCGGAGGAGCCGCAGAAGCTGGAGCTCTACCGCCGCCTTGGCCGGGTGGCCACGGAGTCTGAGCTGAGTGTGGTCCGCGCCGAGCTGCTTGATCGCTTCGGGCCGGTACCGCCGCCCGTGGAGCGGCTGCTGGACGTGGCGCGCCTGCGCTTCACGGCGGAGGCGGCGGGCATCGCCTCGCTATCGCGAGAGGATGGGCAGCTCGTGCTGCGCTTCCCGCCGGACTGGTCGCGTGGCGCCACGATGCGCGCCCTGGCGACGGATGGCCCCGGCGACCGCATCCCGGGTGTCGCGCCGGGCGGTGTCACGTTCGCCTCCAACCAGGTGCGCGTGCGTCTGCCCCGAGAAACCGTGGCGGCGTGGGCAGCCACCCGGGCCGTGGTCGAGCGGCTGGCCCGACGGCAATGACCGACACGAACCGCGATCGGATCACGGGTACCGCCTCGATCGATGAGCTGGAGGCCGCTTTCCGCCGGCGCGGCTACGTGGCCGACCGTTCTCTGGCCACGGCCCTCTACCTGGCCTTGAGACTGGGCCGGCCGATGCTCCTCGAAGGCGAGGCGGGCGTGGGCAAGACGGCAGTCGCAAAGGTGCTCTCCGAGGTGCTCGAATCGCGGCTCATCCGGCTCCAGTGCTACGAGGGCCTGGACGTGGCCACGGCCGTCTACGAGTGGGACTACCCGCGCCAGATGCTGGAGATCCGTCTGCTGGAGGCGCGCGGCGCGGCGGCCACTGCCAGCAGTGCGGACATCTTCACGGAGCGGTTCCTGCTGCGCCGTCCATTGCTCCAGGCACTGGAGAGCCCGGACGGCCGCGCTCCGGTCCTGCTCATCGACGAGATCGACCGGGCCGACGAGGAGTTCGAGGCATACCTGCTGGAGATCCTGTCGGACTTCCAGGTGACCATTCCGGAGGTGGGCACGATCCGGGCCGAGCGGCCGCCGGTCGTCATCCTGACCTCCAACCGCACACGCGAGGTGCACGACGCGCTGAAGCGCCGCTGCCTCTACCACTGGATCGACTACCCCACGGCGGAGAAGGAGCTGGAGATCGTCCTGGCTCACCTGCCGGACATGCCCCATCGACTGGCGCGCCAGACCGTGGCCTTCGTGCAGCGGCTGCGCGGCGCGGACCTGACCAAGGTGCCCGGCGTGGCCGAGACGCTCGACTGGGCAGCCGCCCTGCTGGTCATGGGTGCTGCCGAGGTGGGCGGACCGTTGGTCGATCAGACGCTGGGCGTCCTGCTCAAGTACGAAGAGGACCTGCGCGCTGTTCGTGGTGATGTGGCGAGGCTGCTCCTGGTGGAGGCAGGCGTCAGTGCCGGCGACTGACGCCGCGGTCCTCGCGCATGCAGAGCCCGTTGGCGAGGCACTGCTTCGCCGCGTGCTCGCCTTCAGCCGAGCGCTTCGGAAGGAGGGTCTGACCGCCGACCTCGCCGCTGTGCTGGACTTCAACCGGGCACTCGACCTGGTGGACCTGGGCGATCGCCGGGAGGTTCGCGCCGCCGGCGCCAGCCTGTTCGTCCGCAGACGCGAGGAGCGCGAGGTCTATGAGGCGGTCTTCGAGCGCTTCTGGAGCAGCGGCACCACGCATGGACCAGCTCATGCCATGGGCGCGGAGGCCACTCTGGACACGGCCGCCAGCGGTCGCCAGAAGGCCGAGCGGACGTCTCCCGGGGAACTCGCCCGGCGCTACGAGCGCTTGCTCGACGCCACGGTGAGCCTTCCGACAGAGCGACGTGTCGACCCGGCGAGCCCGCCCACCGGCCGGCCAGCCTGGAGCGCCGGCGAGGCGCTCCGTCATCGGGAGTTCGAGCGCATGACGCCGGATGAGCTGCGCGAGGCGGAGCGCCTGGTCGATCGGCTGGAGCCGCGGCTGGAGCAGCGCCGCACAAGGCGCTGGGCACTGCATCCTCACGGCTCCCGCGTCGCCACCCGGCAGATGCTGCGCCGCAACCTTGCCAGCGGCGGCGAGCCGCTCGTCTGGCTCTGGCGCCGCCCCGTCCGGCAGCCGCGATCGGTCGTGGTCATCTGCGACATCAGCGGCTCCATGGAGCGGCACTCCCGCCTCCTCCTCCGCTTCGCTGCGGCGATGATGCGCAGCCGTGTCAGGACAGAGGCGTTCGTCTTCGGCACGCGACTGACCCGTGTCACGCGGCATCTGAGTGGTCGCGACCCGGACGCGGCGCTGGACCGCGTCTCGGCGGCGGTGCGGGACTGGGCGGGTGGGACGCGCATCGGCGACTCGCTGCGCGACTTCAACCAGCACTGGGCGCGTCGCGTGCTGCGCACCAGCGGCCTGGTCATCGTGGTCAGCGACGGCTGGGATCGTGGCAGCGCGGAGCTGGTAGGCACGGAGACGGCACGCCTGGCACGGAACTGTCATCGACTCATCTGGCTGAACCCGTTGGCAGGCGATCCCGGCTATCGCCCCCTGGCGGCGGGCATGGCTGCCGCGCTTCCCCACGTCGATGTCTTCCTGCCAGCCCATGATCTGGCCAGCCTGGAGGCGCTGGGAAACGTGCTCGGTCGGGCGTCGGCGCGATCGTGATGGAGTCGCTGGAGCACCTAAAGCGCTGGCGCCGCGAGGGCGTCGCGGTCGGTCGTGCCGTGCTCATCAAGGCGTATGGATCGGCCCCGCGTCCCGAGGGAGCGGTGCTGCTGGCCACCGATGACGGCCGGATCGCGGGCTCGGTCAGTGGCGGTTGCGTGGAGGCCGCCGTCGTGGTGGACATCCAGGAGGTGCGCCGCACTGGTCGGGCTCGCGTCATCGAATACGGCTTCAGCGACGAGACGGCACGAGACGTCGGGCTGGCCTGTGGCGGCCGGATCGAGGTGCTCGTCGAGCCGTACGTGCGACAGGAGATCGTGGAGGCGGCCACCAGCCGCGGTCGGGCCGTCATCACGGCCCTGCCAGTGGCAGGGGAGGACACGCGGCCGAGGCCCATGGTCGTGTCGGGCGACGGCATCGTCGGGGGCTCCTCGGGCGACGCACTCGTGGACGAGACCCTCGCCGGGGCGGCGCAGGAGGCACTCGCGGTGGGTCGCTCGACGATCACCCAGGCAGGTCAAGGCTCGTTCTTCGTGGAGGCCTTCGCGCGGCGTCCGCGCCTGGTCATCGTTGGTGCCGTTCAGGTGGCCATCCCGCTGGTGTCCATGGCGCGAACGCTGGGCTACGAGACGATCGTCGTGGACGGGCGCTCCACCTTCGCCACCGCGGAGCGCTTTCCGGGCGTGGACCGCCTGATCGTCGGCTGGCCTGATGACGTGGCCGCGGACATCGCCCTCGGCCCCGCCGACTCGGTGGCTGTACTGAGCCACGACCCCAAGTTCGACGAACCGGCCATCGTGGAGGCCCTGCGGCGTGGTTGCCGCTACGTAGGCGCCATCGGCAGCGGCCGGACTCAGGCCGAACGACGGGCAAGGCTCACCGCGGCCGGCCTCGCCGAGACGGATCTGGTCCGACTGCGCGGGCCCATCGGTCTCGATCTGGGCGGCCGTGATCCGGCCGAGACGGCGCTGGCCATCATGGCCGAGGTGGTCGCGACGCGGTTCGGCGGATCCGGCCTCGCCATGCGTGATCGGGCAGCGCCCCGCCGGTAGCCCCTCCCAAGGGGCCGTTGCCGATCAGGCCGATACGGGAAAGCGCTCCCAGACTCGGTGCTGAGCGAGCAGCTCTGAGATCGCGTCCAACACGGCGGGATCCTCACCCAGGACGATGCCTGGTGCGTCCGTCGGTATGCCGGCCGCAGCCAGCACGCCTGCCGCCTCGCCCCATCCGCCGATCACCTTCGCGTGGCGGAACGCCTCGGCCAGCATCAGGGCGATCCGCGGGTCGACGCTGGGGTCTGCCGTGGGGTCTCCGGCTTTGGCGTCGCGGCTGTCGATGGCATCGTCGCCTGGCGCAGCAGCACCAGCGATGACGATTGCGTCGAACTCCGTGGAGCGTGCCGTGAGATAGCTCCGCTGCACCACCAAGCCGCCGTTGAGCTTGCCGCCGGTGGGTGCGATGACCAGGGGCACCATTCCCGCCTTGGCGATCGCCTGCTGGGCGGCCGCGAGCGCATCCGGATCGCTCCTGTCATCGGCAACGATGCCCACGACGCGCCCAGCGAGCGGCCATGTGCCGCTCATCTGGGAGAGGGCCGGACTCGGCTCCGATCCCGCAAGCTCTTCGGTCGGTTCGGGCGTCGGCATGCCCAGCCCGTTGGCGACCTCCGCGCAGAGTCGCGCATCCACGTTGGCCAGGTTCTGCAGCTGGCGAGTACGGATGTTCTCCTCGTAGCATTTGGACAGTTCGAAGGTGTAGGCTTGGATGACATGGTCCTGCTCCACCGGTGTCAACGACCGGAAGAACAGCCGGACCTGGCTGAAGTGGTCCTCGAACGAGGCCGGCGCGGCGCGCAGCTTGGTCGAGGCGGGCAGCTCCTGCGGTACCTCGATGTAGGCGCCCATGTCCTCACCTGCCAGGAACGGGCAACCGCCGTCCAGCGAGTTGGGCCGGTACGGCGCGGCGCCTCCGTGGACCGCCGTCTGATGCATCCCGTCGCGAAGCATGTCGTTGACGGGAACGTGCGGCCGGTTGATGGGCAACTGGCTGAAGTTCGGTCCACCCAGCCGCGTCAGCTGTGTATCGATGTAGGAAAAGAGACGGGTCTGCAGCAGCGGGTCGTTGGTGACATCGATGCCCGGGACCAGGTTCCCTACATGGAAGGCCACCTGCTCGGTCTCGGCGAAATAGTTGGTGGGATTGGCAGTGAGGGTCATGGTGCCGATGCGCTGAACGGGCGCGAGCTCTTCCGGGACGATCTTGGTCGGATCCAGCAGGTCGATGCCCTGGAACATCTCCTCGGGCGTGTCCGGGAAGGTCTGGATGCCAAGGTCCCATTGGGGATAGGCGCCGCTCTCGATGGCGTCGGCCAGGTCGCGGCGGTGAAAGTCAGGATCCGTGCCGTTGATCATCTGGGCTTCTTCCCAGACCAGCGAGTGGATGCCCAGCTTCGGCTTCCAATGGAACTTCACGAGCGTCGTCTCACCGGCCGCGTTGACCAGGCGGAAGGTATGGACGCCGAAGCCCTCCATGGTCCGATAGGAGCGAGGGATGCCACGGTCTGACATGTTCCACATCGTGTGGGCCTGCGCTTCGCTGTGCAGCGAAACGAAGTCCCAGAAGGTGTCGTGGGCACTCTGCGCCTGCGGGATCTCTCGATCCGGATGCGGTTTGACTGCGTGCACGACATCGGGGAACTTGATGCCGTCCTGGATGAAGAAGACCGGGATGTTGTTGCCCACGAGGTCGAAGGTGCCCTCGTCGGTGTAGAACTTGGTGGCGAAGCCGCGGGTGTCCCGCACCGTGTCCGCGGAACCGCGCGAGCCGACGACCGTGGAGAACCTCACGAAGACGGGCGTCTCCACGCCCGCAGCCAGGAACCCGGCCTTGCTCACTCCGGTCGCGGAGCCGTTGCCCGCGAACACGCCGTGGGCGCCGGCGCCGCGAGCGTGCACCACGCGCTCCGGGATGCGCTCATGGTCGAAATGGGTGATCTTCTCCCGCAGGTGGTGATCCTGGAGGAGGGTCGGTCCGCGGCGGCCGGCCTTCAGTGAGTGATCGGTCTCGTACAGCCGCGCGCCCTGAGAGGTGGTGAGGAAGCTGCCGCCCTGCGAGTTGGCCGACTTGGGGGCACCAGTGGCCTTCCCGGTGGGCGAGACGGTCTCAGGCGCATCCTGATCTGGCTTCGGGGGGAGCGGGTCTCTCGGCTCGGTCGGCTCGTTCACGGTGGGCGGCTCCACGGATGGAGCTCCCGGGATCGGCGGCTGCGCCGGCACCTTGCTGTCGTCAGGCATATCGCTCCGTCCTTCTGATCCGTCACATCGGGCTGGCGACAACGGTATCGGCGGCGAAGCCAGCAGATGCACGATCGCTGGGCACCGTCCTTTCTAGCGCGTTACAACCCTCCCGAGCCGAGATCAGCCCGCGGTCGTGCAGACCCGGTGGTGGACCGCTTCGGACTGGCAGCGAGGCCGCTTCGAGCGTGCGCTAGACTGGCGCCCATCGGCCGCCCAGCCGTGCCTACCCCAGAGGGAACACGCCAACGTGTCTGTCGAGACCCTGCGCGAACAGATCAGAGAGATCCCCGACTTTCCCAAGCCGGGCATCCTCTTCTACGACATCACCACGCTGCTGAAGGACCCCGGCGCCTTCAAGGAGGCCATCGACCTCTTGACCGAGCCCTACCGCGACACGAAGGTGGACGTCGTCGTGGGCATGGAGTCGCGCGGTTTCATCTTCAGCGCGCCGATGGCCTATCAGCTCGACGCGGGCTTCGTCCCGGTGCGCAAGCTGGGCAAGCTGCCTGCCGAAACGGTCAGCGTGGAGTACGCCCTGGAGTACGGCACCAACACGCTGGAGGTCCACAAGGACGCCATCGCGCCGGGCCAGAAGGTACTCGTCGTGGATGACCTGCTGGCCACGGGCGGTACGGTGCTGGGCACCATCGAGCTCGTCACGCAGCTCAAGGCGGAAGTGGTCGGTCTCGCCTTCCTGGTGGAGCTCCTCTTCCTGAAGGGGCGTGACCGCCTCGATGGCCACGAGATCCACAGCGTCATCCAGTACTGACCCGGAGGACCCGGGGCCCGGATCCGAGCAGGTCGACCTGGGGCGCCGGAGCTTCTTTCGACACTTCGGTCGGAGTGTCCTGTTGACCGCCGGACAGATGGTGGGCGCAGCCGAGACGGTCCGGCGCGGCACGGCAGCGGCCGCATCCGGTCTCATGGACGCGGTCGACGCCCCGGATGCGGCTTCGGATGCGGCACGGCCATCGCCCGATCCGTCCAGCCTCGGGTCGACGCCCGCCATGGCCGGCTATCGCAGCCCCTACCGGTTCGACGGCGACACCCTCCTCCTGCTCGACCAGCGCGATCTACCGGATCGCCTCGACCTGATCGCCTGTCACGATGGTCGTGATGTGACGCGTGCCATCCGCCTTGGCGCGGTGCGGGGAGGGGCGCTGCTGGCGCAGGTCGCGGCGTACGGCGTGGTACTCACCGCCCATCGTCACCGCGAACGCCCTGCGAAAGCCATCCGTGCGGAGATGGGGGCCGATATCGTGAGCCTGCGCCGTGCGCGTCCGTCGGCGCGCGGGCTGGCGATGGCCATGGACCGGATGGACGCAGGCTTGGCGGACATCGCCCCGGATGCGGACGCGGCGATGCTCGCCAGCACGTCACGGCAGGAGGCTGACGCGATAGCCCACGAGGCGATGCTGGATCACGCGGCGCTGGCGGGGTACGGTGCGGACTGGCTGCCACGGCCCGCCGGGCGGCCACTCCAGCTCCTCCTTCACGGCGCCACCGGTCCCCTCGCCAGCGGCATGATCGGCACGGCCATGGGAGTCGTGCAGCGGCTCGCCGCCGACGATCGGGCGGTTCACGCCTGGGTGACGGAGGGAAGGCCGACCGGCGAGGGTGCCCGCATCACGACCTGGGAACTCGATCACATCGGCGTGCCGCACACGGTCCTGCCCGATGCGGCCGTGGGATGGCTGCTCCAGCACCAACCACCGGACGCTATCCTGCTCGGCGCGGAGTGGCTGGCAGCCAACGGTGACGCCGCCGTGTTCGCAGGCGGTGGGGCCATCGCCGCGCTGGCAGCCTCAGCCGCCGCTGCTGATGCTGATGCTCCGGACCACTCGCCCGCGGTCGTGCCGGTCCTGCTGTGCGCCCCAGCCAGTTCATTCGACCCCGCGACCCCGGACGGCAAGGCGATCCCCGACGACCTGCGCACCGGTCGGGAAGCTGGCTCGCTGCTCCACCCGGGTACGCCGCCCGGGACGCAGATCATCGCTCCTGCCGTGGACGTGGTGCGTGACCTGCACATCGCTGGCATCGCCACCGCCGCGGGCCTGGTGCGGCCCCCGTTCGGGCCCGGACTCGCGCTGGCCATGACGCGATCGGCGGTGGCGCGCTGATGGCCGCCATCGCACGGACCGGCCCGGCGCCCGGCCAGACGCTGGAGGTACGCGCTACGCGCGACCGCGAGTCACTGCGCGAGTTCCTGGAGCAGGACCGGCTCTTCGCGGCCTATGCTATCTGTGACTTGGAGGAGCGCGAGTTCCCGCGGACACGCTGGGGCGTCGCCATGGACGGCGGCCGTGTCGTGTCGGTGGTGCTGGAGTACTCTGGCCTCTCGCCGCAGCCGCTCTTCGTGATGGGCGACGATGCCGGCGTAACGGCCATCCTGGAGGACGTCATCCACCCACGGGTGGCGTATCTCGCGGGACTGCCCCATTCCCTGCCCGCCGTGGAGCGCGTGTACCGCGTCGAGGCCGGGCCGCCCATGGTGCGCATGTGGGTCGACCGCGCCACCTTCGTGACGGCACCGCCCGTGGCCACGCGCCTGATGCCCGCCGAGGTCGGCGACCTCAACCGGCTCTACGACCTGGGCTTCTCGTCCTGGCTTCCGGCCGACGCCATCCGGCACGGGGTCTACTACGGCATCCGGGTCGGCGGCCGGCTGGTAGCCGCCGCGGGGACCCATGTCATCAGCCGCGAGGCTGGACTGGGCGTCGTGGGCAACGTGATGACCCATCGCGATCATCGCAGTCAGGGCTACGCCAAGCTGACCACGGGCGCCGTGACGGCCGAGCTACTGCGCAGCTGCGAGCACGTGGTGCTCAACGTCCGCTCGGACAATCCTCCCGCGTTGGCGGCGTACCGCGCGCTGGGCTTCCAGGAGCACACGCGCTTCGAGGAGCGCATCGTGCGCCGTCGCGGCGCGCTCTGGGATAGCATCACCCAGCCATTCCGGCGTTGGTTCCCCACAGCAAGGAGTCCTGAGTGACCCAGACCCAGACCGCCCCTCATCAGATGCAGCAGACCTCCGGTGACGCCGCCAACGGCCAGACCGCTTCACTTCCAGCACATGACGTCATCGACCTCGGCCTGGCCGCCGAAGGGGTCCGCCGCATCGAATGGGCGGAACGGGAGATGCCCGTCCTGCGGCTTATCCGCGAGCGCTTCGAGCGCGAGCGGCCGCTCGACGGCCTGCGCATCGGCGCCTGCCTCCACGTGACCACCGAGACGGCCAACCTGATGCGCACCCTCAAGGCAGGTGGCGCCGAAGTCGCGCTGTGCGCCTCCAACCCGTTGTCCACCAAGGACGACGTTGCGGCGGCCCTCGTGGCCGAGTACGGCATCAGCACGTACGCTCGCCGGGGTGAGGATCGCGACACGTACTACGCGCATCTCAATGCGGTGGCGGACACCCTGCCACAGGTGACCATGGACGACGGCTGTGACCTCGTCTCGCTACTGCACCAGGAGCGTCCCGAGCAGTTGGACCAGATCCTGGCGGGCACGGAAGAGACGACTACCGGCGTCATCCGCCTCAAGGCCATGGCCGCCGACGGCGCTCTTGCCTTTCCGGTCGTGGCCGTCAATGAAGCCAGGACCAAGCACCTCTTCGACAATCGCTACGGCACCGGCCAGTCCACGGTGGACGGCATCCTGCGCGCGACCAACGTGCTGTTGGCCGGCCGCAAGGTGGTCATCGCCGGCTATGGCTGGGTCGGCCGCGGCATCGCCTCACGCTTCCGGGGCATGGGCTCGCACGTGGCCATCACGGAGGTCGAGCCGATCCCGGCCATCGAGGCGCTGATGGATGGCTTCGTGGTGATGACCGGTATGGAGGCTGCCGAATGGGGTGACCTGTTCATCACTGCCACAGGCAACCTCAACGTCTTCCGCCGCGAGCATTTCGAAAAGATGCACGACGGCGCGATCATGGCCAACAGCGGCCACTTCGATGACGAGATCGACCTCAAGGCGCTGCGCGAGATGGCCGGCGGGGAGGTCCGCGAGGTCCGCCGGGATGTCGAGGAGTTCGTCATCGATGGCAAGCGGCTGCACGTGGTGGCGGAGGGCCGGCTGGTCAACCTGGCCACGGCCGAGGGCCATCCCGCGGCCGTCATGGACATGTCCTTCGCCAATCAGGCTCTCTCCGCGGAGCATGTGGCCAAGAATCACGACACGCTGGCCAACCAGGTCTATGTGGTGCCCGAGGACATCGACCGAGAGGTCGCTCGCCTCAAGCTCGTGGCGCTGGGCGTGGACATCGACACCATGACCCCGGAGCAGGTCGCCTACGTGGCTTCCTGGCAGAGCGGCACCTGACGTGGTGCCGCCTGTGGTGGCTCAGCCGGCCTCGAAGCGGTATCCGAAGCGCTCGATCCAATCCTTGTAGGACTCGGCCACGATGGCTCGCGCTGCGGGGCTGTAATAGGCCGACCAGTGTCGAGCCATCTCCTTCTTTGCGACGGTCACGTTGACCGCGGGCACCTCCACCGGGGTCGCGCCGACCCGCCTCAGCAGGGCGTCGAAGTCAGCCTGCAGATGCTCATAGCGGATGATGTGTTCGGCGCCGGAGATGTAGTCCTTGGGCCGGTGGGGCGCGTGTCCCCTGAGCCTCCGCAGCATGGACGGCGCATAGCGATCCCGGAGCCACGGCTCGAACTCGATGTCTCGCGGTCTTGTGCGCCGGCCCTGCCACTTGCCCTGACCGCTCAGCGCGCGCATGTACACGGTCACGACGTGATCCCAGGGGTTGCGCACGCCAGCTGCGACGACGAGTCCTGCGCGATCCTCCGCGCTGAGATGACCTTGCGTCAGCAACTCGGCCAGGGTGGCGTGCTTCATCGTCCCGTCGCCACCACCGCCGCCTGACGCGCTCCGCGTCGGGATGCGTACCCCGTCGAAGCGTTCCTGCAAGAGATCGCCGATGGCCGTGGAGCCGGTGTGCGGCGTCATGATGAACAGCACGCCCAGCTCGCGGCTCAGGATGGCCATGGTCGACTCATCGTCTCAGGTCTCGACCAGCAGCGCCACGACTCGCTCGGCATCGGTCTCCACCGCGAGCCCGCGCACCAGCGCATCTCCGACTCGTTCGGCGAGCGTGCGGCGCTCCGGTCGTTCCGTCCGCCGCCGGACCCAGATGACCGGGCGGCCACGGGCACGAGCACGGGCCAGCTCGAAGCCCCAGCGCGTCACGGCGCGAGCGGACGCTGCGCGGCCGGCCACGGCCCAGCGAAGCTGCCCTTCAGCCCCCACGAGCACGAGCCGTCCCCGCTCCGACCGCCAGCGCGTGACCGACATCCGAAAGACCAGCCCTTCATCGGCTGCGCGCCTGAGGATCGGTTCGGCCTCAGCGATGGTCGCTGCGTCAAGGGGCTTGAGCCAGGCCTCGGTCTGCGGCTGCCTGGCGCCGTCATAGCCATATCGGCGCATGCCATCGCCGCAGATGAGCTCGATGCGCCGCTGATCCGGTCCGCTGACCTCATCCCGCCAGGCCCCGACACGTGTGGCATCGACGGGTTCCAGGACCCGAGACTTCCAGTGCTCGCCCGTGGCCGTCAGGGTCACCGACCCGGACTCCGCTGGCCGGAGCATGCGCGGATCGAAGTCCTCTCCCATGAGATCGCACAGTCGACGCAGCTCTGGCTCGGTCTCCTGGACCAGGGCTTCGTAGCGCACGGTGATGGCGCGCGGGTCCGCCTCGAAGAAGCGCCACGTAGCGTCGTCGGTGCTGCGCCACTGGTATGCCGCGCCCACCGCGCTGGTTGGGCCGAACGGGACGTTCCTGAACGACGCCGCGACCGCCCGCGGATCTCGCACGATGCGCACGACGATGGCCTCGGGCCACAGCTCCCGGATCTCCCGTACCCGCAAGAGGTGGCGAGGCGTCTTCTCCACCCACCGCTGCTTTCCATGTGCGCGTGCGTACGGCACGGTGACTGCCTCCAGCATGGCGCTCAGGGAGGGCGTCCGGCTGGCAAGCTCGAGGCGCGCGTCGTCCGCGTCCACGCCGTAGGCGTCCAGGACCGATCCGCCGGTGTCCCGTTCCATGGAGACGAGGAAGTCCAGCGCCTTCTCCGGCCAGCGCGGATCCTTGACGATGCGCCGCCATCGCGCGTGACCGACCAGATCGAAGAAGGCCGTCTCGGGGCCGCAGGCCAGCCGGCGATGCGCGTTCAGCATCGCGGCCAGCATCGTCGTGCCGGAGCGACCGTGGCCCACCACGAAGATCGGTGAACGGTCCTCCGACGGCACTCCCGCCGGCTCCGGCACTCCCGCCGGCCCTTCCTCCGCCGTCACGCCGCACCCGGGATGAGCTGCCGGGCCAGGCTGGCCACCACGTCGGCGACCTCCGCCTCCGTGTTGTAGAAGGCCGGCGAGAGGCGAACGATGCCGGGCCGCGCGTCGACCACGAAGCCCTCGCTCGCCAGGGCCGTCACGATGGTCGCTGGTTCGGCCGCCTCGATGGCCACGATGCCCGCCCGCCGGGCGTCGTCGCGCACCGCCCGGACCGGCAGGCCCGCCGCGTCGGCAAGTTGGATGAGCAGCGCGCCCAGATCGACCGTCCGCTCGTGGATGGCGGTCACGCCGATCTCGCGCACCAGGGACATGCCGCCCCGCGCCAGGAAGGCCGATGGCACGGCGGGAGTGCCCATCTCGAACTTGCGGCCGTCCTCGGCAAGGTCCAGCCGGCTGACGTCGAAGTCGAACTGGCGGGCGCTGGAGAACCAGCCGGTGGTGGTCGGTCGCAGCCGTTCACGCAGCTCCGGCCGCAGCCACAGGAAGGCGTTTCCTGGCCCTCCGAACAGCCACTTAAGGGTGCCGGAGACGTACGCGTCCACCTCCAGCGCGGCCACGTCCGTGGGAATCAGGCCAGTGGCCTGGTAGGCGTCGATGAGCAGCAGGGCGCCGCGCTCATGGCAGAGCGCCGCCAGCCCGGCCACGTCCTGCACGGCCCCGGTGGTGAAGTAGACGTGGCCCGTGGCTACCAGGAGGGTGCGTTCGTCGACCGCCGCCTCGAACGCCGAGAGGGGTACGGTCAGCCCATCGGGGGAGGGCAGCACCACGACCTCGGTGCCCAGGGATGATCGGGCGAGCCACTGGTGGCCCAGCGTGGGGAAGTCGAGGTCCGTGGTGATGACGCGGGTGCGGGAAGCCTCACGGCCGCCGCCGTGTTGCGACCCGTGCAGCGCCGACGCAAGCGAGCCCAGCGCCACCGAGACGTTGGGCGCAAGGGCGATCTCCGAACCGGGCCGCCCGATGACCCAGCCGAAGTCCTCGCGCAGCGCCTCCAGCTCTTGCAGCCAGTGGCGGTACCAGGCGCTCGCGCCGAGCCGGTCCCACTGGTCGAGGAACTCGTCCAGCTTCGCCCGCCCCCGAGCCGGCAGGGCACCCAGCGAGCAGGTGTTCAGGTAGCGGGTCGCAGCGAGCAGCGGAAACTCGTCGCGGTGGCGGAGCAGCTCAGCGTGGCGGGCGCGCATAGGTTCAGCCATGGATCAGTCGGAGCCGGCCGCGTGCGGACCCCGTTCCTTGCGGCGTCCCCACGGGAACCGAGGGCCCGTGGCCACGTTCAGCGCCTGGAGCGGCACGCGTTGCCAGCGCGGCAATGCGAGCTGATACCCGTTGGCCAGGAGCCACTCCCCGGCACGCCCCTCGATTAGCGCCACTTGACGCCTGCTGAGGACAGTGGCCCACCGTCCCGTTTCCCCCGAACGGATGTGTTTCCGGCGCAGGTTGGAACCGCGATCGCCGACTGCCCTCGGCGGCCCCCCAGGGACTTGCTCGCCCCCTTGTTCGATGCGCTTCAGCTGGCGCGCCACGGAGTACTGAGCCGCGATGCTCTCGCTCTCCTCACGACTTACAGGGATGTCGAGATGTGCCGCGATCCGCCGGACTTCGGCGGGCACGTCGGCGACCATCTCCTCATAGCGTGAGATCAGCACGCCTTCCAGGCTCGTCCAGCGCTCGAAGTTCCCCAGGATCGCATCAAGGGTGCCCCGGGACGCCCGCTCGATGCTCTCGTTCGACCAATCGCGCCACGACACCAGCACGTCACGGATGTCACGGAATACGTACACGGCCGTGGCGTTTCCCGCCCTGACCTCGGCGGCCATCTCGGGCGTGCACCGGTGCGACTTGAACACCTTCCAGCCGGACTGGCCGGCGTACTCCTCCCGGAGGCGCGGGAACTCGACAGCTCGTGCCGCGTCGATCCGTGAGCCGAGGCCAGCCTGTTCGACAAGGTGGGCAGTAAGCTGGAACTGCAGCGTGGATCCGGAGCGCCGCATGCCTCCACAAAAGACCCACATCGGCAGACTTCCCTCCTGAGCCCCTGATCCGCTCGTCGCCGCTGACGGCGCGCCCGTCAGGCGGATCTGGCCTTGCGCGTGCCCTTCCGCCGTCCAGCTCCGATCAACCGCCGGGCGCGCTTGGATACCTTGTGCAGTGCCAGGAGTCCCACACGCTGCCAGCGGGGTACCGAGAGTTCATAGCCGTTGGCGACCAGCCAGCTCGCAGCGCGACTCTCGATCTGAGCGACCTGGCGGCGAGTAAGGACGCTGGCCCACTGCTTGCTCTTGCCCGAGCGGATGTGGTTGGTGTGGAGGTTCGACACCGGGTCGAACGCGACCTTCGGCGATCGCTCCACGAGCCCCGTCTGCTTGGCCTCCTGGATCCGTGCCAGTTGCCGCTCCGGGGTGTATTCGGCGGCGATCTGCTGGCTTTCCTCGTGGCTTATCGGGATGTCCAGGTGGGCCGCGATGCGGCGGACCTCGCCGGGCACATCGGCGACCATGTCCTCGTACCGAGAGATGAGCACGCCCTCAAGGCTGGTCCATTGCTTGTAGTTCTTCAGGATCGAGATGAGGGTGCCTCGCCACAGTCCCGCGAAGGTGCCGCCCGTTCGGTTGATCCGCGACACGATGACGTCTCGAACGTCGCGATAGATGTAGACCGCCTTGGCGTTGCCCGCCTGGAACTCGGCCAGCATCTCCGGTGTGCAGCGGTGCGTCTTGAAGACCTTCCATTCCGTCTGGCCGGCCAGCTTCTCGCGCAGCTCCGGGAATCCGTCGGGTGTGATCCAGTCGACTCGCTTGCCGCGACCGGCCTGCTCCACGAGGTGCGCGGTCAACTGGAACTGCAACGTGGACCCGGACCGGTTCATGCCGCCACAGAAGATCCACATCGCGAAGTCATCCCTTCAGGTGAGCAGTCTCATGAGCGCACGGACACGTGCCGCTGGGTCAGGCACGGGTACGTATGGTAGCCGACCGTCGGGGCGGAGTATCCGCCCTAGGCCACCGGTGTCGGCGTTGGCGGGAACATCGCAGCCAGCGCCTCGCGCAGTTCGTCTGGCTCGACGTACACGTCCTCGCCGCCCTTGCGGGTCGCGCCGGGCGCACGCTGGGACGTCGATCGACACATGATGTAGCCGTAGTCCAGGCCGGCGGTCTCGGCCTGCGCGTACCAGTACGAGTTGACGTGCTCCGTGGGCGTGAACTCCAGCAGGCCGGCGGTCTCCGGGGCGAAGCAGAGGTCCGCCAGGTTCGCGCCGTGGACGCCCACGATGGCTTCGGCCCGTGCGAAGGCGAGGGGCGGTTCCGGGTCCTGGGTGGGGTCGAACACCTCGAATCCGTGGGCTTCCAGGATGGGCATGATCTCCGCCTCGTTGGCCACGCGGCGGGCGGCCGTGCGTCGCACGTACAGACGGCGCGGCGGGCCCGAATGCGCCGTCGCCGGCAGGAGTTCGCGGCGCAGGAACTCGATCAACCAGCGCGGGTGGTCTCGGCGCGATCCGGGGAAGGTCGGCGCCACGAGGAGGTCGCACCGATACGACCGGCCCCGCTCGGCGCGCACGATCTTCTCGGGCGGGATCCCGAGGCGCTCCACGAGGCGCTTGGACCCCTCGAAGGGCCAGCCGACGTAGAACCAGTCGAACTCATCGATGGAGTAGCCGGCGCGCCGCAGCATCTCGAACCGGCCGAGCCCGTCGTACAGGAAGTGGCCGTAGTTCCGCCACGACCAGTCGGACGAGATGGAGGCGACCTTGCCCTTCAGCCGGCTGACCGGCGTCGGCGGCAGGGCGTAGGGCATCGAGGGTTCCGCGGCGTGAAGAGTGTGGTCGGGGAGGAGGTACCGGTCCTTCGTGACCACCCACGCCTGGGGCCCCACGACCGTGGCGCCAGGCAGCTCCAGGACGCCCATGTCGGGGAAGGCTTTCGCCAGGCGCGGTCCCTCGAAGTCGCCTGGGATCGCCCCGAACTTCCGCGGGGGCCGGCGCACGATGGGTACGGACGTCGCGACCGGACGCCAGACGACACCGGTGCGGGCGGCGTACTCCTGCGAGCCGATGGTCTTGCGCGGGACGACCATCACGCTCTTCAGCACGCGGCGCTTGAAGGCGTAGTTCGCGCGGCGAACAAGGGAAAGCGGACCCGAGCCGTGCGGCGGGCGTGGCGCCCCCTGGGATAACGCGGACATGGCTGTCAAGTTACCTCAGACCGGGAACATCACCGCAAGTGCCTCGCGCAGCTCGTCCGGGTCGACATGGACATCGGCGTCGCTGGCCCGAGTCGCCCCTGCGGCGCGCTCCGACGTCGAGCGGCAGACGATGTAGCCGTAGCGAAGTCCGGCCGTCTCAGCCTGCGCGTACCAGTACGAGTTGATGTGCTCGGTCGGGGTGAACTCAAGGACGCCTGCGCCGTCGGGGCAGAAGCAGATGTCGGCGAGGTTCGCGCCGTGGACGCCGACGATACCCTCCGCCTGGGAGAAGGCCACCGGCGGCTCGGGATCCTCGACTGGGTCGAACGCGACGAACCCATGAGCCGTCAGGATGGGCATGATCTCGGCCTCGTTCGCGACGCGGCGTGACGTCGTGCGGCGCACGTACAGGCGCCGAGGTGGCCCGGCTGGCCGCGGCGTCGGCAGCAGGTCGCGGCGCAGGAACTCGATGAGCCAGCGGGGATGGTCGCGACGCGCCCCCGGGAAGGTCGGCGCCAGGACCAGGTCTCCGCGCACGGAGCGTGCCGCGTCCGATCTGACGATCTTCTCGGGCGGGATACCGAGGCGCTCCACGAGTCGTCGCGCCTTCTTGCCGGGATAGGTGCACAGGAACCAGTCGATCTCATCGACCGAGTAGCCCGCCCGTCGGAGCAGCTCGAAGCGGCCCAACCCGTCGTACAGGAAGTGGCCGTAGTTCCGCCATGCGTTGTCGGTGGCCAGGGAGGCCACCACTCCCTTCAGCCTGGTGACCCTGGGCGCCCCCATCGCGGGCATCGACGGCTCCTGCGCGAACAGCGTGTGGTCCGGCAGGAGATAGCCGTCATCGGTCACGACCCAACCGCGAGCGCCGACGAGGAGGCCGTGGGGCAGCTCCAGAACGCCCATATCGGGGAAACGGGTCGCCAGCCGAGGCCCTTCGAAGTCGCCTGGCAGCGCACCGAACTTGAGGGGCGGCTTTCTCTCGATGGGCGCTGCTCGCTCCGCCTGGCGCCATCGAGCACCGCTCCGGGCCGCGTACTCCTGTGACCCCATGGTCCGGCTGGGCACCGTTACCCGGCCTCGGACGCGGCGCCGTGCAGCACGAATCGCCCGGCGGATGCCGGACAGGGGGCCGGACGACTCGGGCGAGCGCCGCAGCGGGGCAGGTGTTTCGGGCATGGCTCCTTGGGGTGAGGAGTTCACGGGAGCTTGGCGGCGGGCCGTGGCGGCGCCCGTGGCGGCCGCGTCGGACGGCAGTACGTTACCGTATGCCCAGCCGACGAGCGCACCGACCAGTCGATGCGTCATACATCGAGTCGGCGGTGGTCGGCTGACTACGACACGAGAGGATCGAGGACGAACGGATGACGGAGACACCGATCGGAGCGAGCGATCGGATCCTGGTGGCGGGTGCGGGAGGCTTCATCGGGGGCCACCTCGTCCGCGAGCTGACGGAGCGTGGCTTCCCCAACGTCCGCGCCGTGGACATCAAGCCACTGGACGAGTGGTATCAGCACGTGCCCGGTGCCGAAGAGCGCGTTCTGGACCTGGCCGAGAAGGACGCGTGCTTCCAGGCCTCACAGGGCATGGACGTTGTGTTCAACCTGGCGGCGGACATGGGCGGCATGGGCTTCATCGAGGCCAACAAGGCCCGCTGCATGCTGTCCGTCCTCATCAACACTCATCTCTTGATGGCTGCCCAGGACCTCGGCGTGCGGCGCTTCTTCTTCTCCTCGTCAGCGTGCGTCTACGCGGCGGACAAGCAGGACTCGCCGGAAGTGACCGCGCTCAGCGAGGAGGATGCGTATCCCGCCATGCCGGAGGATGGCTACGGCTGGGAAAAGCTCTTCAGCGAGCGGATGTGCCGCCATTACCGGGAGGACTTCGGCCTGATCACACGGGTCGCTCGCTATCACAACGTCTATGGCCCATACGGGACCTACGATGGCGGCCGGGAGAAAGCCCCCGCCGCCATCTGCCGCAAGGTCATCCAGGCCCAACTCGACGGCACCCACGCCATCGAGATCTGGGGCGACGGCGAGCAGACCCGCAGCTTCACCTATATCGATGACTGCCTCGAGGGCACCCTGCGGCTGATGGACAGCGACGTGGTGGAGCCGCTCAACGTGGGCAGCAGCGAGCTCGTGACGATCAACCAGCTGGTCGACATCGTCGAGTCGATCGCCGGCGTTTCGCTGGAGCGGCGCTACAAGCTGGATGCCCCTCAGGGCGTTCGTGGACGCAACAGCGACAACACGCGCATCCTGGCGGAACTGGGCTGGGAGCCGTCGATCGGCCTGCGGACCGGGCTGGAGGCGACGTACGCCTGGATCGCCGAGCAGATGGGTCTGCCGGCAGGCGCGAAGGCCGCGGTAGCCGCCCGCTAGGTCCCCGCCACGTCGCTGAAGTTCGGCCAGAGGGACAGGTCCAGGTCAGGTACCAGGCCGGTCAGTGCCCGCACGTCGGGCTCGTAAAGGCCCCGTAGCACCACCCGGCGTTCCGGTTCCATCGTCGCCTTGGCTGCGCGCGTCTCGTTCCGAGGCCGGCGCAGCTCCTCTTCGTTCAGCGCGTGCTCACGAAGCCCGAGGAACCGGTAGGTGCGCGCCAGTTGGCCGGCCGGGTCGGCCACGCAGCGCTCGTACTGGAGCGTCAAGGTCTGCGAGGCGCTGAACACGTCCGCCAGGCGCTGGAGCTGGGGGACGTAGAGACCCTTGTGGAACGTGTCGGACTCCGTGCGCCGATCATCTGGCCAGCCGCTGAGCAGGCCGTGCGTCCGCGCCGATCGATAGCGCTCGATGGGGTCGCGCAAGAGGACGATGATGCGCGTGTCGGGTGCAGCCTCGCGAAGCATCCGGGGCACCCAGTAATCAGACATGTAGCCAGGTGTCTTCTCGCCGGCGAGCCCACCCGGGGGACGCGGGAAGTGTCGGTGATAGCGCTCGATGTCCTGATCCGTTGGCCATCGCGCGTGGAAGCGGTCGAAGAAGTGGAGCTCAGGGCGTTGATCGGGGTCCTGATATACGTCGGGGTGCGAAGCGATGAGCCGGAACCACCAAGTGGTGCCCGCCTTCTGGGCACCCACGCCGACGAAGTCGGGAGGGCCGGTCAGCCAGCCGGGCGGACACGCCGGTGGCGGTGTCTCCTGGTGGATCCATTCCGTGGAACGCGCAGCGGGACCGCCAGGAGGGGCTTTGGTGCGTCTGCCAAGCAACCGTTTCGGTAGGTCCATCGACTCCTCTGGCGAGACGCACGGGCAGGAGGTGCGCGGCCATGGTAGCGCCGCGCGTCTGCGGCTCACTCCTGCGCGAGCT